>NZ_QFRV01000024.1:0-59690 GCF_004136805.1 Enterobacter cloacae complex sp. GF14B | reverse complement strand
GCGGCAGCATCAGCCCGGCTTCGCGACCGTCGTTCAGGGCCACGCGGGCGCGGCTTTTCACCCGCACGTCAATCGGCAGCGTGACGCTGGCGGTAGTCGGGTGTGCGTGGTCCAGGCGTTGGGTCAGATAAATCATCATCACTCCTCAAAACAGGAAATAGCGTTGTGCCATCGGCAGAACGTCAGCCGGTTCGCTGGTAATCAGTTCGCCGTCGACGCGCACCTCGTAGGTTTGCGAGTCGACGGTGATGTTCGGTTGCAGAGCGTTGTGGATCATGTCCGCCTTTTTCACCGTCCGGCAGCCTTTCACCACCGCCGTGGCGCTCTGCAAGTTGAGCTGCTGCGGGATGCCGTTCGCACTGGCGGCCTGTGAGATAAACGTCAGGCGCGTGGCGTGGCGTGCGGCGCCCAGCGAGCCAAACATCGGGCGGTAATGCACCGGCTGCGGCGTCGGGATAGAGGCGTTGATATCGCCCATCGGTGCGCAGGCGATCATCCCACCTTTGACGATGGTGGCGGGCTTGACGCCGAAGAACGCCGGGGACCAGACCACCAGGTCCGCCAGCTTGCCCGCCTCAATCGAGCCCACTTCATGGGCGATGCCGTGGGTCAGCGCCGGGTTAATGGTGTATTTGGCGACATAGCGCTTCACCCGGAAGTTGTCGTTATCGCCGGTCTCTTCCGGCAGCGCGCCGCGCTGAACCTTCATGCGGTGCGCGACCTGCCAGGTGCGGATAATCACTTCCCCCACGCGGCCCATTGCCTGTGAATCTGACGAGGTGAGTGAGAACGCGCCGATATCGTGCAGCACGTCTTCGGCGGCGATGGTCTCCCGGCGAATGCGGGATTCGGCAAACGCCACGTCCTCGGCGATATCCGGGTCGAGGTGATGGCAAACCATCAGCATGTCCAGGTGCTCGTCGATGGTGTTGACCGTGTAGGGCAGCGTCGGGTTGGTGGAGGAGGGCAGAATATTCGGGTGCGCACAGGCGGTGATGATATCTGGCGCATGGCCGCCGCCCGCCCCTTCGGTGTGGAAGGTGTGGATGGTGCGCCCGGCGATGGCGGCCAGCGTATCTTCAACAAAACCGGACTCGTTCAGCGTGTCGCTGTGCAGCGCCACCTGGATATCCATCTCTTCAGCGACCTCCAGCGAGCAGTTGATGGCCGCAGGCGTCGCACCCCAGTCTTCGTGGATCTTAAGCCCGATGGCACCTGCCGCGATCTGCTCGCGCAGCGCGTCCGGGTTTGAACTGTTCCCTTTGCCCAGCAGGCCAATATTCACCGGCAGCGTATCGGCAGCCTGCAACATGCGGGCGATATACCATGGCCCCGGCGTGCAGGTGGTGGCGTTTGTACCTGCCGCGGGCCCGGTGCCGCCGCCGATCATGGTGGTGACGCCAGAGACCAGCGCCTCTTCCGCTTGCTGCGGACAGATCCAGTGGATATGGGTGTCGATCCCGCCAGCGGTGACAATCTTGCCTTCGGCGGCGATCACTTCCGTTGCTGCGCCAATCGGGATCGTCACGCCGGGCTGAATGTCCGGGTTTCCGGCTTTGCCGACGGCGAAGATCCGCCCATTTTTTACGCCGATATCCGCTTTCACGATCCCCCAGTGATCGACGATCAGCGCGTTGGTGAGCACCAGATCCACGCAGTCGTCGGCGGTCATCTGCCCCTGTCCCATGCCGTCGCGGATCACTTTTCCTCCGCCGAATTTAACCTCTTCTCCGTAGATCGTGAGATCGTCTTCTACTTCGATCCACAGTTCGCTGTCGGCCAGCCGCACTTTATCCCCGGTCGTGGGGCCGAACATATCGGCATACGCCTGGCGTGAAATCTCAGCCATGTTTCACCTCGCCCATGATCTCGCCGCGAAAACCGAAAATGCGCTGTGCGCCCGTCACCTGCACCAGCGTCACTTCCCGCTTCTGGCCGGGCTCGAAGCGCACAGCGGTGCCCGCCGGGATGTTCAGCCGGTAGCCTCGGGTGGCCTCGCGATCGAACTTCAGCGCCGGGTTGACCTCGTAAAAGTGATAGTGCGATCCCACCTGGATCGGCCTGTCGCCGTGGTTTTCCACTATCACACTTCGGGTTTCGCGCCCGACGTTGAGAGCAATGTTGCCGGACTGGATCCGGTATTCACCTGGGATCATCACGCGCTCCTTACACGATCGGGTTGTGGACGGTGACGAGCTTGGATCCGTCCGGGAAGGTGGCTTCCACCTGAATATCCGGGATCATCTCCGGTACGCCCTCCATCACCTGATCGCGCGTCAGGACGTGGCGGCCGGCTTCCATCAGCGAGGCGACGGTTTCGCCATCGCGCGCGCCTTCCATAATAAAGGCGCTGATCAGCGCGACCGATTCCGGATAGTTGAGCTTTACCCCGCGCGCGAGGCGGCGTTCGGCAACCAGCGCGGCGGTGAACAGCAACAGCTTGTCTTTTTCTCTGGGAGTCAGTTCCATAGCGTTTCTCTTTATGTCTGCCAGATGCGCGGCGAACAGGCGGTTTTGGGGGTTAAAAGCGGGCGAAGCGACTGCCAGATATCGCGCATCACCCGCTGACAAATCAGGTTGTCGTGCGAGAGAAAACGCACCGACAGCAGATCGTCGGTGAGCGTCGCCCCGCCAAAGTTTTCCAGCGGGGCGAGCCGCTCGCGCACCGTGTCGAGATGTGCTTCCCGGGCCGGATAGAACAGCAGCGTGCCGACCCACGGATGGTCCGCGACGGGCGTCAGATCGCCACCGCTGAGATGCAGTCGCTCAATCAGACGCGGCTCGCCATCCACCCACACCTCAAGGCGGCTCTCCAGCGTGCCTTGGCTGAAGGTTTCGTTTATCACCGGACGGCCCAGACAGTACAGCTCCCACGCCAGCAGCGTGCTGGTGGCGTGCAGGTGAAAGACGGAACGCAGCGCGGCGTTAGCGCCGGGGAAAATAATGGTGTCCTGCGGCAGCCACTCCAGCGTGGCCTCTTCGTCGAGGTAAAAATGCTGACTGAGGCAGGCCAGCGGGCCGCTGCTGCGATAGAACTTGCTGGCGCCGGGCATGGTGAGGAGGGCATGGCTTTTGGCGTCGAGCCGCACGGAAATATCCAGCGTATCCCCGCCCACAATTCCACCTGGCGGGTGCAGCAGGTAAAGGTGGCAGGTTTCCCCTTCGGGATAAAACGGACGCTGAACGGTAAGTGGCCCGGTGTGACGCGCGGAATGGAGGAGGGTTTTCTCAGGGGTATGACAAAACTGGAGGGCAAGCGAGGCCTGCCAGCCTTTGTATGAATTATCAGTGACCTGAGTTGCTAACATGGTGCTTCCACTTCCGCACTATCGGGATACGTTTCAGTATGCCCTGGCGGAAATGAAGGCTGTCATATGAGTCGCTTATGGATAAAAAAACCGGATCATGTGAGCCGGTTTCAGTAATGTAGGCCGGGTAAGCGCAGCGCCACCCGGCAAGAAAGGCTAGCGATAATCCTCTGCATCCACATCATACCCCGACGGCTCCCAGCGGATCGCCAGCAGCGAGGCCAGGCCGATAAACGGCGCCAGCGCAATCACCCAGAACACGGCGGTATCCAGCGAGGCGACCAGCAGCGGGAACAGAAACAGTGATAGCGTTGAACTGCTGCGCATCAGCGTCTGGTTAAGCCCCACACCCACGCCGCGCAGCGAGGTCGGGTAGCTCAGAGAGGCAAACGTCATGGTGTGCGCACCCGGACCAAAACCCTGGCCAAACAGGAACAGCGCCAGCATCGCGACGGCGACCACGCCTTCCGTGGACCCGTCAGGGCGGCCAATCAGCGCCAGGCCGAGCAGCGCCGCCAGCTGGCACGCATAACCCGCCAGTGACATCCGCCATGCGCCGAAGCGCGGAACATAGCGCACCGCCAGCAGCCCGCCGACAAACGCGAACAGCAGATTAAGCGCCAGCGAGATCAGAATGGTCGTCAGCATCGACTGCACAAAGAAGCTGGAGATGATCACCGGCAGGCCAAAGGCTACGGCGTTATAGGCGAACGAGGAGACGACCGACAGCAGCGTGGCGAGCGTGGTACGCCGCAGATAGATACCGCGGAACAGGTTCAGGTAGTTCGACCATTTTGCCTTGTTCACAACAGGCGCGGGCTGGTCGAGCGCATCCTGCGGTACGTGGGCATTAATGTTGTATGACTGCCGCAGGATGGACGCCGCCTCCTTCAGATTGCCCTGATTCGCCGCCCAGACCGGGGATTCGCTCATATAGCGGCTGCGGATGGCGATAATCACCAGCGCGGGCACCGCGCCAAAGCCAAGGATCAGACGCCAGAGCCAGTCGCTGTGGCTTTCCGGCAGCACGGCGTAAAAGAAGAGCACCAGAAGATAAGAGATGCTGATGGCCGCATACCAGGTGGGACACCACATCGCGACGCTGGAGGCTTTATTCCCCGGGCCTTTCAGTCTGGCGAACTCGCTGAGAAACGCCATCGCGACGGGAAGGTCGATCCCAACGCCAAGACCCATCACAAAGCGCGCGCCCGCCAGCACATATTCGTTCGGGGCCAGCGCACAGGCGATAGCGGCAACGACAAAGAATACCATGTCGGCCATAAAGACGCGGTAGCGCCCGATTTTATCCGTAAGATAGCCGCCGAGCAGCGCCCCGACAATCGCGCCAAACGTAATGGCTGAAGCCACCATGCCGGTACCGGCGGGCGTCAGGTTAAATTCGCGGGTGATGTCTTTGATGCCGAATGCCAGCGCGCCGAGATCGTAGGCATCGAGAAAAATTCCCCCGAGCGCGATACCGACCACGATGCGGGCATTGGCCCGGCCCTGAGAGCCGTCATTAACGAGACGTGAAACGTCCGATGCGCTGCGTACCCACCTGATGTCGCCATCCGGGGTGTTTGCTGCCGCTGGAAGGGGAGTTGAATCTGTGATTTCTGCCATTTTCTTTTTGTGTGGTTGTGTTGTGTCTCTAACAGTTACCACAGGCAGAAGGTGACAAAAATCACATTTGGTTATAAGGCATAACGAACGGTTTACTGAGCGTCTTTCTTTTTACGTCTGAGCTTCGTCCAGATCTTCGTTTCCTGACGACGCCACAGGCGTTGAATGTTGTCGTGATGGCGCAACAGGATCAGACACGAGAGCATCGACACCGGGAAGGTAAACTGCGGTTTAAACCACCAGACATAGAACGGGGCGATCAGTGCGCTGACGATGGCGCCCAGCGACGAATAACCGCTCAGCAGGATGGTCAGCAGCCAGGTGCCCGCCATCACGCCGGTGAGATCCCAGCCGATCGGCGCAATCGCGCCAAACGCAGTGGCCACGCCTTTACCGCCTTTAAAACCAAAGAAAACAGGCCAGATGTGGCCGACGCAGGCGGCGATGGCTATCAGCCCCAGCCAGAAGGGTGTGACGCCGAGCGCATACGCGCCCCAGACGGGAAGCATTCCTTTCAGAACGTCAAAAATCAAAACCGCTACGGCTGCTCCCTTGCCGCCAATTCGTAGTACATTGGTCGCCCCCGGATTCCCGGAACCACTTTCACGCGGGTCAGGCAACCCGGCGATGCGGCAGACCAGAATGGCGCTGGAGATTGAGCCGCAAAGGTAGGCGAGGATAATCATTCCAGGCGCGATTGCACTCATAACGCTGTTCCGTTTTGAAAAAGTATCTGTATTCTCAGCATCTGTGGATAATACGCATAATTCGCCGGAAGTGGTATCCGGTTTAGCCAAAAAGCAGGCAGGTCGTGATGGATATTGTATTTATAGAGCAACTTTCGGTAATCACCACAATTGGTGTTTACGACTGGGAACAGACCATCGAGCAGAAACTGGTGTTCGATATCGAAATGGGCTGGGATAACCGCAAGTCAGCGAAAAGCGATGATGTGAATGATTGTCTGAGCTACGCCGACATCAGTGAAACGGTCATCGGCCATGTGGAAGGGCAACGATTTGCGCTGGTAGAACGCGTGGCGGAAGAGGTGGCGGACCTGCTGCTGAGCAAATTTAACTCCCCGTGGGTGCGCATTAAGCTAAGCAAGCCGGGCGCGGTGGCGCGCGCCGCCAACGTGGGCGTGATTATCGAGCGTGGCACAAATCTGAAAGGAAAGATTTAACGTCATAATAGCTAAACCATTTTAGGTTATATCGGTCTTAGAGCTGTATGTTTCACGGTAGCCGTTGTGGCAACCGTTTTTTTATATCTTTTTAGGGGTTTATAGATGAGCGATATGCACTCGCTGCTGGTGGCGGCAATACTGGGTGTGGTCGAAGGATTGACGGAGTTTTTGCCGGTGTCCAGTACGGGCCATATGATTATCGTTGGCCATCTGTTGGGCTTTGAAGGCGATACCGCAAAGACGTTTGAGGTGGTGATTCAGCTGGGCTCTATCCTGGCGGTGGTTGTGATGTTCTGGCGTCGTCTGTTTGGTCTGATCGGCATCCACTTCGGGCGTTTGCCGCAGCGTGAAGGAGAGGGCAAGGGGCGTCTGACGCTGATTCATATTCTGCTCGGGATGATCCCGGCAGTGGTGCTGGGGCTGGTGTTCCACGACACCATTAAATCGCTCTTCAACCCGATTAACGTGATGTACGCGCTGGTTGTCGGCGGCTTCCTGCTGATTGCCGCCGAAGTGCTGAAGCCAAAAACCCCGCGTGCGGAAGGTCTGGACGATATGACGTATCGTCAGGCGTTTATGATTGGCTGCTTCCAGTGTCTGGCGCTGTGGCCGGGCTTCTCCCGTTCAGGGGCAACCATTTCCGGCGGGATGCTGATGGGCGTGAGCCGTTACGCGGCGTCTGAGTTCTCGTTCCTGCTGGCGGTGCCGATGATGATGGGCGCCACCGCGCTGGATCTCTACAAAAGCATCGGCTTCCTGACCGTGGGTGACATTCCGATGTTCGCCGTGGGCTTTATCACCGCCTTCATTGTGGCGCTGATCGCCATCAAAACCTTCCTGCAACTGATTAAGCGTATTTCGTTTATTCCGTTCGCGATCTACCGCTTTATCGTCGCGGCTGCCGTGTACGTGGTCTTCTTCTGATGACCGACCGCCCTCAGTCTTTCGGCTGAGGGCAACGTTTTTCCTTCCACGCCGCAACCGCATCAATCCGCCGCTTCGTCAGCTCTTCGCGGATCTCCGGGCCTTTAAACCCTGCCTCCACCACCTCTTTCGTTGGCACCGCTTTCGCTACGTCCCACGCCTCACGCAGCAAACGACCCTGCGGATAATCGGACGCTTCAAACCCGGTGCGGCCGCGCACGTCGGCTTCGCTGGTCAGCGCAATTTGCTCCACGCGCTGCGGCTTGCGCCAGGCGTCGATGTTATCGAACAGCCTGACGATGGTGGCGGGTTTCAGGATCGGGAAGGTGTGGATCAGGTCGTGGAACTCGGCGACCAGCTTTGCCAGATCGCGAATGTCATTCGGCACGCGCAGGCGCTGGCAAATCCCTTCAACCAGCTTTACGCCAGCCGGACCGTGCCCGTGATGGCGTGGCCACAATTCCTTTGGCGTTAACCCTTTGCCGAGGTCATGGCAGAGAGTGGAAAAGCGCACGTCCACTTCAGGACTGAGCATAGCGGCCATGCTCAGCGTCATCAGGGTGTGAATGCCGGTATCAATTTCCGGGTGCCATTTCGCCGGGGCGGGCACGCCAAACAGCGCATCTATTTCCGGGAACAGCACTTTCAGCGCCCCGCAGTCGCGCAGAACCTGGAAAAAGATCTGCGGATTACGGGTAGTCAGGGCGTTTTCGGTCTCTTTCCAGACGCGTTCTGGCGTCAGGTGTTCCAGCTCGCCCGCGTCGGTCATGGCCGTCATCAGCGCCATCGTCTCGTCGGCGATGCGGAAGCTGAGATGGGCATAACGGGCGGCAAAACGCGCCACGCGCAGTACGCGTAACGGATCTTCAGAAAAGGCGGGGGAAATATGGCGTAAAAGACGGTCGCGCAGATCGTTCTGGCCGCCGTAGACGTCGATAATATGGCCGTTTTCGTCCTGCGCCAGGGCATTAATGGTGAGATCGCGGCGCAGTAAGTCCTGCTCCAGCGTCACATCCGGCGCGGCATAGCAGGTGAAGCCGGTATAACCGGAACCGGATTTCCGTTCGGTTCGCGCCAGGGCGTACTCTTCCCGGCTTTTCGGATGGAGGAACACAGGAAAATCGCGGCCTACCTGCTGGTAGCCCGCGTCAATCATCGCTTCGGGCGTGGCACCGACCACGACCCAGTCTTTATCTTTGACCGGCAGACCTAATAACGCATCACGTACCGCACCACCGACCAGATAACTCTTCACGCCAACACTCCCGTTTTCTCTTTTCGCAAGATGATACGTAAGTGTGGCAGAGAAGACGAGTTAGTTCATCCAGCGGTCTTTACGTTTACGGCTTGGGATAAGGTGAGGAAGCACCAGACCCAGCACCAGACCGACGCCCAGCACCCCGCCGCCATACATAAACCACTGCATGATGATGGTGCGTTGTTTGTCATCCAGCTGTAGATTCGCGGCGTTCACTTTCTTCTGCGCGACGATCAGCTCATTTTTCAGCTTCTGATTTTCATCTTTCAGACCGGCGATCACGCTGTCGCTTTGTGCCACTTTCTGCTGCATCTCTGCGGTGCGCTGGTTCCAGGTGCCGTCGATGTTGTTCAGCTTGTCAGTCAGGGTTTTCACCTGATTTTCCAGATCCGGCACGCGGGTGCGCAGGCTTGGCACCGTGCTCAGCTCTTTCAGCGGGATCCATGAGGTGCGGCCAGAGCTGTCACGAACCTGACCGTAATTGGTGTCTGCATTGGTTTGCAGCAGAGTCACTTCCTCGCCGGCATTTACCGTACCCACGAGGCGATAATTGTCTCCAGGGCCGCTGCGTACCCAGGTATTCAGTTCATCAGAAACGTAACGTTTCTCTTCAGCGTGGACCGCGGTTGCGGCGCTAAAAGCGAGTAAAGTAAGTCCAATCAGGCGTAATTTAAGCATATCAGTCGTTATTTTCATAAAAAGTGGAACGATAGTAGTGGTATCAGTGTCGCTACGCAAAGGATTCATCATCAATCGGAATCATCTGTGTCATGATTTCCACCGCTTTAAACTTTTACGCCCGTCAAATTGCTCATTGCGTGGCAATTTGGCGCAAAATACTATGTACTGACAAACAAATGGCGAGGAAGTTCGCCTTCATCGACGCGTCTGTGACGCACGCAAAAGTACAAGGCTATGGCACAAGAGATCGAATTAAAGTTTATCGTCGAAAAAGACAGCGCTGACGCGCTCCGCCAGCATCTGAATACGCTGTCCGGCGAGCACCATGAACCCGTACAGCTGCTCAACATCTATTACGAAACGCCGGACAACTGGCTGCGCAACCATGATATGGGCCTGCGCATCCGGGGTGCGAACGGGCGCTACGAGATGACGATGAAAATCGCCGGTCGCGTGGTGGGCGGTTTACACCAGCGTCCGGAATACAATATCGACATCAGTAAGCCAGAACTTGAGCTGGATCGTTTTCCGGCGGAAGTGTGGCCGGAAGGGATGCTGCCCGCAACGCTGTCGGCAGAGGCGCAACCGCTGTTCAGCACCGATTTCTGGCGCGAGAAATGGCTGGTGACGGAAGGCAAGAGCCGCATTGAGATCGCGTTTGATCGGGGTGAAATTAAGGCTGGTGAAGAGCAGGAGCCGATCTGCGAATTGGAACTCGAACTGCTTGAAGGCGACGCGAGCGATGTGCTGAAGCTGGCGCGCAAGCTGGTGAACCAGCCTGGACTGCGTCAGGGCAGCCTGAGTAAAGCGGCACGCGGCTATCACCTGGCCGCCGGGAATGCGCCGCGCGTGCTGCGAGAAACCCCGATTCTGCGCGTTGTGCCGAAAGCCTCCGTTGAGCAGGGGATGGAAGCGGCGCTGGAGCTGGCACTCTCTCAGTGGCAGTACCACGAGGAGCTGTGGGCGCGTAACGTGAAAAATGCCAAAAAACAGGTGCTGGCCGCTATGGGGCTGGTACGTCATACCCTGACGCTCTTTGGCGGCATTGTACCGCGTAAAGCCAGCACTCACTTACGTGATTTGCTCACTCAAACCGAAACGCTGATGCTTTCCGACGTGTCGGCACAAACGGCGATCTACAGCCCGCAAAACGCCAGCGCGAAACTGGCGCTGACCGAGTTTCTGGTGACGTGCGGCTGGCGCACCTTCCTCGATGCGAAAGGGCAGGCCAAAATTGCGGAAAACTTCAAACGTTTTGCGGATATCCACCTCTCCCGTCACGCGGCCGAACTGAGAACCACCTTTGCGCATCCGCTGGGTGACCAGTATGGCGATCAGCTTCCCCGCCTGGCGCGTAACATCGACAGCATGTTGCTGCTGTCGGGTGCGTATGAGGGCGTGAAGGCGCAGGCCTGGCTGGAGAACTGGCAGGGGCTTAAGCATGCCATCGAGACCCGTCAGCAGATTGAGATCGAGCATTTCCGCAACGAGGCCATTTCGCAGGATCCGTACTGGCTGCACAGCGGAAAACGTTAATTCTGGCAAGGAACCCCTGATATGCCGCTTTCTTCGCAGTTACAGCAGCACTGGCAGACCGTTTGTGAACGGCTGCCTGAGTCGTTACCCGCGTCGTCGTTAAGCGAGCAGGCGAAAAGCGTGCTCACGTTCAGTGATTTTGTACAGGAGAGCGTCAGCGCTAACCCGGACTGGCTGGCAGAGCTGGAAAGCGCGCCGCCGCAGGCTGACGAGTGGCGGCATTATGCTGGCTGGCTGCAAACCGCGCTGGCAGAGGTGGCAGACGAAGCCACGCTGATGCGCGTTCTGCGTCAGTTCCGCCGCCGGGTGATGGTACGCATTGCCTGGGCGCAGGCGCTGGAGCTGGTGAGTGAAGAGAGCACCTTGCAGCAGTTGAGCGAGCTGGCGCAGACGCTGATCGTCGCCGCGCGGGACTGGCTCTACGCCGCCTGCTGTAAAGAGTGGGGCACGCCGTGCAGCGAGGAAGGGGTTCCTCAGCCACTGTTGATCCTGGGGATGGGCAAGCTGGGCGGCTGCGAGCTGAACTTCTCCTCAGACATCGATCTGATTTTTGCCTGGCCCGAGAACGGCTCCACGCGCGGCGGCCGTCGCGAGCTGGACAATGCCCAGTTCTTTACTCGTCTGGGGCAGCGGCTGATTAAGGCGCTGGATCAGCCCACGCAGGATGGTTTTGTTTACCGCGTGGACATGCGCCTGCGTCCGTTTGGCGACAGCGGGCCACTGGTGCTGAGCTTTGCCGCGCTGGAAGATTACTACCAGGAGCAGGGTCGCGACTGGGAGCGTTACGCGATGGTCAAAGCGCGGATCATGGGCGACAGCGACGATGCCTACGCCAACGAGCTGCGCGCCATGCTGCGCCCGTTCGTGTTCCGCCGCTACATCGACTTCAGCGTGATCCAGTCCCTGCGAAATATGAAAGGGATGATTGCCCGCGAGGTGCGTCGCCGTGGCCTGAAAGACAACATCAAGCTCGGTGCTGGCGGTATTCGTGAGATCGAATTTATCGTCCAGGTCTTCCAGCTGATACGCGGCGGGCGTGAACCTTCTCTGCAATCCCGCTCGCTGCTGCCGACGCTAAGCGCTATCGATCAGCTGCATCTGCTGCCGGAAGGCGACGCGCAAACGCTGCGTGACTCTTATCTCTTCCTGCGTCGTCTGGAAAATTTGCTGCAAAGTATCAACGACGAACAGACCCAGACGTTGCCGGGCGATGAGCTGAACCGGGCGCGTCTGGCCTGGGGGATGCGGGTGGATGACTGGGCGGCGCTGACGCAACGGCTGGAAGCGCATATGGCGGGCGTGCGCCGCATCTTTAACGATCTGATCGGCGACGAAGAAACTGAATCGCAGGACGATGCGCTCTCCGAGCACTGGCGCGAACTGTGGCAGGACGCGCTTCAGGAAGATGACACCACGCCGGTGCTGGCGCACTTAAGCGACGATGCCCGCCATCGCGTGGTGGCGTTGATTGCCGATTTCCGCCTCGAACTGAACAAACGCGCTATCGGCCCACGCGGTCGTCAGGTGCTGGATCATCTGATGCCGCATCTGCTGAGCGATGTCTGCTCCCGCGACGATGCGCCGGTGCCGCTGTCGCGCATGATGCCGCTGCTGAGTGGGATCGTCACGCGTACCACTTACCTTGAGCTGTTAAGCGAGTTTCCCGGTGCGCTGAAGCACCTGATTTCCCTCTGCGCCGCCTCGCCGATGGTGGCGAACAAGCTGGCGCGTTATCCGCTGCTGCTGGACGAACTGCTCGACCCGAATACCCTCTATCAGCCGACGGCGACGGATGCCTACCGCGACGAGCTGCGTCAGTATCTGCTGCGCGTACCTGAAGAGGACGAAGAGCAACAGCTTGAGGCGCTGCGTCAGTTTAAGCAGGCACAGATGCTGCGCGTGGCGGCGGCAGATATCGCCGGTACCCTGCCGGTAATGAAAGTGAGCGATCACTTAACCTGGCTGGCGGAAGCGATCATCGACGCGGTTGTCCATCAGGCGTGGGTGCAGATGGTAGCCCGCTACGGCCAGCCGAAGCACCTTGCTGACCGTGAAGGCCGCGGTTTTGCGGTGGTGGGGTACGGCAAGCTGGGCGGCTGGGAACTGGGCTACAGCTCCGATCTGGATCTGATTTTCCTCCACGACTGTCCGGCAGACGTCATGACCGACGGCGAACGTGAGATTGACGGACGGCAGTTCTACCTGCGTCTGGCCCAGCGCATTATGCACCTGTTCAGCACCCGCACCTCATCCGGCATTCTGTATGAAGTGGATGCGCGTCTGCGCCCGTCCGGCGCGGCAGGCATGCTGGTCACCTCGACGGAGGCTTTCGCCGACTATCAGAAGAACGAAGCCTGGACGTGGGAGCATCAGGCGCTGGTGCGCGCCCGCGTGGTGTATGGCGATCCGCAGCTCAAAACGCAGTTCGATGCGATCCGCAAGGCGGTCATGACGACCCCGCGCGAGGGCAGTACGCTGCAAACCGAAGTGCGGGAAATGCGGGAGAAGATGCGCGCGCACCTTGGCAACAAACATCGCGATCGCTTTGATATCAAAGCCGATGAAGGCGGGATTACCGATATTGAGTTTATCACTCAGTACCTGGTGCTGCTGCACGCGCACGATAAACCGAAGCTGACCCGCTGGTCGGATAACGTGCGCATACTGGAACTGCTGGCGCAGAACGACATTATGGATGAGCAAGAGGCGCAGGCCTTAACCCACGCCTACACCACACTGCGTGATGAGTTGCACCATCTGGCATTACAGGAACAGCCGGGCCATGTGGCGCTGGACTGTTTCGCCGACGAACGCGCGCAGGTGACTACAAGCTGGCAGAAGTGGCTAGTGGAACCGTGCGTAACAAAACAAGTGTGATATTATCGCGCGCAAATTGTGAATCTTTCTGGAGTCAGGAATGAAAGTAACACTGCCAGAGTTTGAACGTGCTGGAGTTATGGTTGTCGGTGATGTGATGCTGGATCGCTACTGGTATGGGCCGACCAGCCGCATCTCTCCGGAAGCACCGGTACCGGTGGTAAAGGTCGACACCATTGAAGAGCGTCCCGGTGGCGCGGCAAACGTGGCGATGAACATAGCCTCTCTGGGCGCACATTCGCGTCTGGTTGGCCTGACCGGCATTGACGATGCGGCGCGTGCGCTGAGCAAGTCGCTGGCGGACGTGAATGTGAAGTGTGACTTCGTTTCTGTTCCGACCCACCCAACCATCACCAAGCTTCGCGTGCTGTCGCGTAACCAGCAGCTAATCCGCCTCGACTTTGAAGAAGGGTTCGAAGGCGTTGATCCCGAGCCGCTGCACGAGCGCATTAACCAGGCGTTGGGCAATATTGGCGCGCTGGTGCTGTCTGATTATGCCAAAGGCGCGCTGGCGAGCGTGCAGACCATGATCCAGCTGGCGCGCAAAGCCAGCGTTCCGGTGCTGATCGACCCGAAAGGCACCGATTTCGAGCGCTATCGCGGCGCAACCCTGCTGACGCCCAACCTCTCTGAGTTCGAAGCGGTGGCGGGCAAGTGCAAAACTGAAGAAGAGCTGGTTGAGCGCGGCATGAAAATCATCGCTGATTTCGAGCTGTCTGCGCTGCTGGTGACCCGTTCCGAGCAGGGCATGACGCTGCTGCAACCGGGCAAGGCGCCGCTGCATATGCCAACCCAGGCGCAGGAAGTGTACGACGTGACCGGTGCCGGTGATACGGTGATTGGCGTGCTGGCGGCGACGCTGGCGGCGGGTAACTCCCTGGAAGAAGCATGCTACTTCGCGAACGCCGCGGCGGGCGTGGTCGTCGGTAAACTCGGGACCTCCACCGTTTCGCCAATTGAGCTGGAAAACGCGGTGCGTGGGCGTGCGGATACCGGCTTTGGCGTCATGACCGAAGACGAGCTGAAAGTGGCCGTTGCCGCCGCGCGCAAACGCGGTGAAAAAGTGGTGATGACGAACGGCGTGTTCGACATCCTGCATGCGGGCCACGTGTCGTATCTGGCGAATGCGCGCAAGCTGGGCGACCGCCTGATTGTGGCGGTCAACAGCGATGCCTCAACCAAACGTCTGAAGGGTGAAACGCGTCCGGTTAACCCGCTGGAGCAGCGCATGATAGTGCTCGGCGCGCTGGAAGCGGTGGACTGGGTGGTCTCATTTGAAGAAGACACCCCGCAGCGCCTGATTGCCGGAATTTTGCCTGACCTGCTGGTGAAGGGCGGTGATTACAAACCAGAGCAAATCGCAGGTAGCGAAGAGGTCTGGGCGAATGGTGGTGAAGTAATGGTGCTCAACTTTGAGGACGGGTGTTCAACCACCAACATCATTAAGAAGATCCAGAAAGGCAGTCAGTAAAAAACGGGCCTGTTGGCCCGTTCGTTTTTCACCCTCTCCCTGTGGGAGAGGGCTGGGGTGAGGGCATCAGGCCGCACTTATGCCTGGTCATCCACCGGTGGAATAGCTGGCGCTGGCTTCACTTCTTCCGGCGCATTGCGGTTTTCCAGCTCGGTCAAACGTTGTTCCAGCAGCGCCAGCTTCTCGCGGGTGCGCAGCAGCACCTGCGTCTGCACGTCAAACTCTTCGCGGCTGACTAAATCAAGGCGAACCAACTGTGCCTGCAACGTCTGGCGGATTTTCTTCTCAACGTCATCACCAAACTCACGAATACCTTTCGGCATGGACTCATGAACCTGACGCGCGATCTGCTCAATTTTCTTTGGGTCAATCATTGTCGTTTCCCTTGATGAAAAGGTGTTAGTGCCTATTGTAGCGTGTCATGCCTCGGGTTAAACAAAATTGTTTGAAGCTTATGCATTGCCCAGGGTAATCAATAGCGTTATAGTTATCTCGCTTATTCTCAGGGCGGGGCGAAATTCCCCACCGGCGGTAAATCAGCTTAACGCTGAAAGCCCGCGAGCGCTTTGGGTGAATTCTCAAAGGTCAGCAGATCCGGTGTAATTCCGGGGCCGACGGTTAGAGTCCGGATGGGAGAGAGTAACGATCCAGTCGGGCAAAGCCCGCTCACGTTATTTTTTTGCCGCTTGTACGGCGCTCCTAAGACTGCCCTGATTCTGGTAACCATAAAGTTAATGAGGTTTTTTTACCATGAATCAGACGCTACTTTCCTCTTTTGGCACTTCAATTCAACGTGTTGAACATGCACTGGATGCCCTGCGCGAAGGCCGCGGTGTGATGGTGCTTGACGATGAAAACCGTGAAAACGAAGGCGACATGATTTTTGCCGCCGAGAACATGACCGTTGAGCAGATGGCGCTGACCATCCGTCACGGTAGCGGCATCGTATGCCTGTGCATCACCGAAGACCGTCGCCAGCAGCTTGATCTGCCGATGATGGTTGAAAACAACACCAGCGCCTTTGGTACCGGCTTCACTGTGACCATTGAAGCGGCGCATGGCGTAACCACCGGAGTGTCGGCGGCTGACCGTCTGACCACCGTGCGTGCAGCGATTGCTGATGGTGCGAAACCTTCCGATCTGCACCGCCCTGGTCACGTCTTCCCGCTGCGCGCGCAGCCGGGCGGCGTGCTGACCCGTGGTGGTCATACCGAAGCGACCATCGATCTGGTGACGCTGGCTGGCTTCAAACCCGCAGGCGTGCTGTGCGAACTGACCAACGATGATGGCACCATGGCGCGTGCGCCGGAGTGCATCACCTTTGCGCGTCTGCACAATATGCCAGTGGTGACGATTGAAGATCTGGTTGAGTACCGCCGCGCGCACGAGCGCAAAGCCAGCTGAACATGCTGATGTAAAAAAGCCGGGGAAACCCGGTTTTTTTGTTTCTAGTGGTAGTTAATTTTGAACAGTACCACGGTTTCGAACGGCCCGGACTGAATCGCTTTTCCTTCTTCCCGTGAAAGTTCAGCTGTGTAGTTTTGCTCAACATTCATCTTATCGCCCGTAAAATCGGCGTACTCTTTGTACTGGTTGAAGGTGTAAGGGGCCGTTCCGTTAAGAATACGCAGTTTTAACCCATTCCCTATCAGCACCGCAGTGTCGTCTGCGCTGAGCGTTTCGGTTGTGTAAAACGACGAGTCCATCTTAAATCCATCCGAGCACTGGGCATCCTGGACTTTGGTGGTTCGTATTGAAAACGTGCGCAAACGCGTCTGCTGATTCACGATGTCGCGCGCGCTGAAGGTGCCAAAGTCGATCTCCTGATTCTCAGGGTAAATGGTAAACGTCGCCCCGCAATCAAGCACCGTAATGTTTTGCAGTCCGTTGATGTGATACTTAAGGTTCTTCGCATCGGCCATCTGATTAACGCCGCCCTTACCGTCAAACTGCACAACGATGTAATCGCTGAGCGAGCTGACATAGCCATGTGGCGGCATAGCCTTAATTCTCACGAAAAGTCGTAAACGGGCGACGAACGTGCGCGTAATGTGGATATCATCCGGATTGCCAGAGCAGATGCGATTCTCCCAACCCATCTGGCGGATTTGATCCGGGGTGTAAATGGTGATGTTATCGTTGTCCAGGCACTGGCGGGTATCCACGCCGTTGGGCTGGCCTGTGGCATCGTAATCTATGCCTTCATAGGTGACGCCCAGTTCATAATAGGGATCGGTTGCGGCAGGATAAGGGTTTACCCAGGCAAAAACATCTTCCGGCTTGAAACCGCTTGTGACGTTATTGTCACACGTCACCGGAATTTTAATGTCATCAGACTCCCATATTTTTTGGCCAACCTGAGCGTTGCTGGGTATGGCAAAAGGGGAGATCGTTTTTGTCTCCTCGACGGGGCCGCCAGATCCACCCAGATAGCAGTTGAGCGCCAGCGCTTCTTTCAAAGGCAGCGCTGTAAGCAGCAATGTAAGCAGGAAACTAGTGAGCTTTCGCATCTTTATCGATTTTCCGTTCGTTAAGCTTACATTGCGCCGTTCCGGTGCACTGTACGTCGACTTTTTTCAGTGCGCCGTAATCGTCGATGTAGCCGATGCTGTAATAACTACCGTGGTAATCGCCGGTAGAGGCAGTTGCCGTGGCGAAAGGCGCAATCATCAGACTGTCAAAACCCGGCAGCATGGTTTTGGCATTTTTGCTCAGCCACGCCAGCGTGATGTAGTACGGCGTAGGGTTGTGGACCGTGAGCCCTTTCGCGTTGGCGGTAATTTCCATACGCATTTCAGTCAGTTCGCCAGATTTTTTGCGAATCGCTTCCGGACGCCAGAAGAGCTTAATTCGGCTCTGCATGGCAACCTGCATCACGCTGCGCTCCTCGCTGGCGCTGGTGCTTTTAGGCGGTACTTCACGCAGGTTGAAATAAAACAGCGATTCCCTGTCTTTTGGCAACTGGCGGGTAGCGGCTTGTTTAACAATTCTTACCTGCGACGAGGCGCCCGCTTCGATACGTTGAATGGGGGGAAGCGCCATAAAGTGCACATCTTCTTTTTGCCCCTTTTCATCTTCAATCCAGGAGAGCGCCAGATAAGGCAGCGCCTTGCTCTGGTTGTCCACTTTCAGGCTGCTGGCCTTGTCGCTTTCTGGAAAAACAATGCGCGTGCGGTCCAGGTTAATGGCCGCGTGGGCGGTAAATGTTGTGCTGATCAGCATCAGGCACAGGCTTTTAATCGGCGTTAATTTCATGATGATTTCTTACTGGCACGGCAGTATCAACTGCATACTGTTTTCTAAGTGAGAAGGTAACGAGAAGCGACACTGTTGGTTGTCGCCCCATGTCACGCGAAACTGCTGTTCTGGCTCAACGGCGCCGAGCCAGACGCGGCCTTCATCGGCCACCATCCCAACCTGTAAATTGCTTTCATCCAGGCGAACAATCGCCCCGAGTGGTGGTGTTCCTGACGACATCCGCAAAACGCCTGTTACGTCCTGACCTGCGCGCGTGGCAATCTGACGATAACCAATGGCCCCCTCAGTCCAGGTTGAAGTCACGACGCGGTTGTCCACGTCCACGCCATCCGGAAGGTTGTTCATATTGACCTGCACGCTGGAGGGGGAATAGCTGGAGAATGACGGTAAAACGCCGATGCCAAAACGGTTAGTTTCATCGCGCGACATGTTCAGCGGGATATGGCCTACCCCGTCGGTGCTGACCATTACGCGGGGTTCATTACCGTAACTGCGCCGGTGCAGCGCGGCGCCTTTCGCCGTTGAGGTGAAGGAACCGCTCCAGCTCGCGCTGAGGGAGTTATATTCGTTAGCTTTATAGCTGCCGGAGAGATTGAGATCGCCGTACGCAGAATAATGCTGATAATTCCCGCTGACCTGCGCGCCGGAATCTGGCTTCCCGCTCTCCGTACCTGCGGAAACGCCCCAGGTATTATTGCGATCCGACGTGTCATACCACGACACGTTATGGCTCAGCGTGTCGCTGTTACGCAGGTCATAGTTAAGTCGATGATCGGGATCGAGCGGTACGCTGAGCGAGAGATAAAACTGAGTATCGTCATTTTCGTCTTCCTCCTCGTAATGCGTTTTACTCCAGGACAGGGTTACGCCAAGGTTCTTCCAGCGACCTATATCAAAGTTGTAGCCCGCCGTGATGCTGCCGGTCGTGGAGGGTGAATCATTCCACCATGTCTGACGCAGCATATTGACGTACAGGTTCAGGGATAACGCTGAAATGTACTGGCTTGCCGTCACGCTCAGGGTTTGTTTTTCCGACTGGCGGTCACCGTTGTCATAATCCAGGTAGCGGGCGTAGCTCAAAAACTGTGGGTCTGAGTAGCGGTAGCTGGCGAGCGTAAGCTGACTGCCGGTGGTATCGAAACGCTTGCTGTAGTTAATGCGATAGCTGTAACCCGTCTGGCTGCGCTGGTGTGGCAGCTGGCTGGTAGCCTGCGTGACGTCAAAAGAGAGCGCCCCCAGCCAGGCCATATTCTGGCCGATCCCGGCAGCGACGGAACGATAACGGTCGCCATCGGCCAGCGTGCCGCCATACAGAGAGGTGTGCGACAGCATGCCCCAGGAAAATTCGCCGCTCATGAAGGCATTATCTTCAACATCATGGGAGGCGCCCTGGCGCGCTTTACCCGCCGCGAGCTTATAGCGCACCTGGCCCTTGCGCGTTAAAAACGGCACGGATTCAGCCGAGACCTGGAAGGTGTTGACGCGTCCGTCTTCTTCCGTGACTTTGACGTCCAGCGTGCCCTGAACCGACTGGTTAAGATCCTGAATAACAAAGGGTCCTGGTGGCACTTTACTCTGGTAAATCACGCGATCGGCAAGGCTTACGGCCACGGTGGCGTTGGTTTGTGCTATTCCGGTAATCTGTGGGGCATAGCCGCGCAGCGACCATGGCAGCATACGTTCATCGCTGATTAGCGATGCGCCGGTGTAGGTGAAGGCGTCAAAAATGGAGGACTGGAAATCCGTTTCACCCAGCGTCAGTTTCGCACCGATCGAGGGCAGAGGGCGGAACATATACACGCGTGAAAAACGGCCATTCTGCTCTGAGCCTGCTTCAGTATCGCTTCGCGTGTACTGGTAATCGCTTCGCAGGCGCCACGCGCCCATGTTCGCACCGGCGGTACCATAGGTATTGGCGTTGTCATTGCTGCCGCTGCTATTGGGCTGATAATGGCTGGCAAAAAGATTGTAATCCAGCAGTACGCCTGGCACGCCGTTGTCCCAGGTGGATGGCGGCATCCAGTCAACCGCACGGTATTGCAGCCACGCCTGGGGGATCGTTACTTTCAGGGTCTGGCTGCCTTGCTCAAAAATAAATTTGATGTCTGGTCTGGTGGCGAAATCAACGCATCCCTCTTTTTCCGGCAAAGCGTGACGAACGTCATCCTGCAATGCGAATGTATCGGCCAGCTCGGGGGGAATACAGACCTGAACTGCGTTATTTATTTCTCGCCAGCGAAGCTGCCAGCCATTTGCCAGCGGAATATCATTAACTGAAACCGTAACGAAATAGCTTCCCGGCGTAACCGATATTTGATCTTTAAAACGTGATAAATCGACGCTGCCGCGCTGATCTTTATCGATGGCGTTTATATTAAATTCAGTGGCAGAGGCAACTATCGTCATTAACAGGGACGCAATGATGATTATCCATTGTACTTTGTATGTCATCATCCTGTTACTCGAATAAATAAAGAGTGCCGACCGGCATGGATTGCCAGTCGGCTGATACCGTGACGTAACGGAATTATTTGTACATCAGGACGTAGTTAGCCGTGGCTTCAACCTGGCCTGCCGTCGCAGTTTTACCTGTTGGGACTTCCATAACCGCTTTGAAATGCAGCGTCTGGGTGGTTGAACCCGCCAGCAGATCAAGCACGTTTGGCTGACCAAGTGTGATGTTGCCTTCCGCGTTATCCAGCAGACGGACGCCCACGTTCTGCGCACCGTTTGCAAAGGTGTTGCTCATCAGGCTGGTATCCGTCGCATCTGTCGCTGCGCTGGTAAAGGTCACTTCCACTTTAGTAATTGGCGTGTCGGTTTCGTCTGCCGGATCGTCAAGCTGGCAGTTTTCCAGATTGATATCGACCGGAACCGGCGTGGATTTTTTGTTGGCGTTGATAACGGCCGTAGTCACTTCACCCAGGTCGACTTCTTTATCAACGCTGTCTGGAGCGATGCTGCATGGTGCGTCAATAACCACGCCTTTGAATTTGATTTTGCCTGAGCCTTGATCATCAGCAAACGCAGAACCCGATACAATGGCAGCCATAGCTGCCGCTAACAGCAATTTTTTACCCATATACATGAAAATATCCTTTTTCAGATTGATTCGTAATGTGAATGTTAATTTCAGAATACTCGAAAAGTATACGGATTGGGGCGGGGAGACGCGATTAACGTGACTTAAATATATTTTTAGATGGTTTTAATTAATATTTCCAGACTATCTGAAGAGGCTTCTTTTTTCGGGTTTTTAATATATTTATATTTTGTGGGTTATTATAGGTAAAATATATAGAATTGTTTTTTTGAATAATATAAAGCCTCCGTATAAAAACGGAGGCATTAATTCTTAGCCAATACCTGCCGTTTGCAGCAGAACCAGGCTCATCCCCATCACTGACATTCCACACAGCACGCCGTAGCTTGGGTTATTGTTGGGATCGATCTCTTTTGCCAGCGGCATCAGCTCATCGACAGAGAGCGCGACCATAATCCCGGCCACGGCAGCCATAATTGCAGCCATTACAACCGGGGATACGAGGCTACCGAGGATCAGCCACGCCAGCACGCCGCCGAGAATTTCAGCCATGCCGGAGATACCTGCCCAAAAGACAGCTGTACGTTTTGAACCCGTGGCGGCATAAACGGGCCCGGCAACGGCAAGTCCTTCAGGAATATTGTGCAAAGCCACGGCCAGCGCCACACCAAAACCCATTTCCAGGTTGCTGCTGGCCGTGACATAGGTGGCGATACCTTCCGGAAAGTTATGCAGGCTGATACCCAGCGTCAGCAGAATGGCCGTGCGTTTGATATTTCCCGGAACGGGGGTAACGCTTTTTTGCATTAAATCCTGCGGGTGCGCGTGAGGAAGAATACGGTCGAGTGCAAAATAACCCAGCAGGCCAATGATAAACATGCCATAGCCCAGAACAGGCGACATCCCTTCGGTGTGAAGCGCGGCGGGCAGCATCTCCATCAGCGAGATAAGCAGCATGATCCCGGCGGCGAAACCCAGCGAGAAGGCCAGCAGGCGATTAGAGGGTTTTTGCCCGAGTACCCCGAGGAACGCACCGATAAAGGTTGCGGCGCCCGCAAGTATGGTCAAAATCAACGGTACTGACATGCATTCTCCTTAAGCGATATCTGGCATTCAAATTTCCTGATGATGATCTTCACGGTTATCTGCGTTCATCTTCACCTGAATGCGCGTAATGTAGGCCTATCACATTGACACCTCCTTTAAGGATATCACCATGTCTTCTTCTCGTATGCCAGCACTGTTTTTAGGCCATGGCAGCCCAATGAACGTCCTGGAAGATAACGTCTATACCCGCGCCTGGCGTCAGTTGGGTGAGACGTTACCGCGTCCGAAGGCAATTGTGGTGGTCTCTGCGCACTGGTTTACCCGGGGTACCGGCGTGACGGCCATGGAAACGCCAAAAACGATTCATGATTTTGGCGGCTTTCCGCAGGCGCTGTATGACACGCATTATCCTGCGCCGGGCTCCCCTGAGCTGGCGCAGCGGCTGGTTGATCTGCTTGCCCCTGTTCCGGTTGCGCTGGACAAAGAAGCCTGGGGCTTTGACCATGGCTCATGGGGGGTGTTGATCAAAATGTATCCGAATGCCGATATTCCGATGGTACAACTGAGTATCGACAGCACCAAACCAGCTGCCTGGCACATGGAGATGGGGCGTAAGCTGGCTTCGCTTCGTGATGAGGGCATCATGCTGATTGCCAGTGGCAACGTGGTACACAATCTGCGTACGGTACGCTGGCACGGTGAAAATACGCCGTACCCCTGGGCAACAGCCTTTAATGACTATGTAAAAGACAACCTGGCCTGGCAAGGGCCGGTCGAACGGCACCCTTTGGTGAACTATCTGGAGCACGATGGCGGTTCGCTCTCTAACCCGACGCCGGAACACTTCTTGCCGTTGCTGTATGTATTAGGCGCATGGGACGGTCAGGAGGTTATTACAACCCCGGTCGACGGCATTGAGATGGGGAGTTTGAGTATGCTGTCGGTGCAGGTGGGGTAAACACATGCCCGGTGACGCTGCGCTTACCGGGCCTACGCTCGACATGTAGGCCGGGTAAGGTGAAGCCGCCACCCGGCAAGTCTTACTCGACGAAAATATGCGGGTAGAAACGCGACAGATCCTGCGTAATCAGCGCGCGATCTTCGCGAATGCCAATCCCGGCAGGCTGATCGTTAATAAGCCAGCTGCCGATCAGCGTATAGCTGTCGCCAAACTTCGGCAGTTGATAAAACGCCTGGACGATCATCCCTTCTTCACCGTACGGCCCTTCAACTGCTTCCAGCGTTTTACCGTTTTCGATAATCGAGACGTTTGCCCCTTCACGGGAGAAGATTGGCTTAACGACGTATTTCTCCATCGGTGGGAAATCATCTTCGGCAAAATAAGCAGGCAGCAGGTTCGGGTGATTCGGGAACATCTCCCACAGCATCGGCAGCAGGGCTTTATTGGAGATAATGCTCTTCCAGGCTGGTTCCAGCCAGCGCACGCCAGCGTCTTCCAGTTTGGTAGAGAACATTTCCCGCAGCATGTATTCCCACGGATAGAGCTTGAACAGGTTGCTGATCACCTGATCCTGCATGTCCGTAAACTGACCTTTTTCACCTAAACCGATATCTTCGATATAGAGAAATTCCGTCGCCACTTCCGCTTCGGCTGCGCAGTCCTGCAAATACTGAACCGTACCGCGGTCTTCTTCGGTATCGCGGCAGCAGGCGAGGTGCAACAGGTTGAAACCGTGCTGTTCACGCAGTTCGACGAAACGTTCAATCAGCTTTTCCTGAAGGCTGTTGAACTGATCGCTGCCTTCCGGCAAGTTTCCGGCATTCGCCTGATCTTCCAGCCAGATCCACTGGAAGAACGCGGCTTCGTACAGGGAGGTTGGCGTATCTGCGTTGTTTTCTAAAAGCTTCGGTTCACCCACGCCATCCCATGCCAGATCGAGGCGAGAGTAGAGCGAAGGCTGGTTCGTTTTCCAGGACTGACGAACAAAGCTCCAGGTGTGCTTCGGAATGCGGAATTTGGTCATCAGCTCATCGCTGTCGATGACTTTCTCAACCACCTTCAGGCACATCTGGTGCAGCTCTGCGGTCACTTCTTCAAGCTTTTCGACCTGAGCAAGCGTGAGCTTATAGTAAGCATCTTCACACCAGTACGGCTCGCCGTACATGGTGTGAAAGTTGAAACCGTATTCGGTGGCTTTTTCGCGCCAGTCCGGGCGCTCGGCAATACTGACTCGTTCCATGATCAGCCGCCCATTGAGCGAGTTGAGGAGCCGGTCGCACTACGCTGCATGGTGGTTTGTTTGGCAACAGACTCACCGAAGCCGCCACGGGTAATGGTGCTGGTGGTGGCTGGTTTCGGCGCCATTGCGGTTTTCGGTACGGTCATCGTACGGCCAGGCGTTGCAGCACCGTAACCCTTGCCGGTGGCATCGGTGTATTTCCCGTAGGCCGGGCTGTTCGGATTTTTGGAGCTAAACAGCGGCTGCTGCTGGTAGCCCGCACCGCCGCTCATCAAACGGCCCATCATATAACCCGCCATCAGCGGCATCCAGAAGCTGCCGCTGGACTGTGCCTGCGCCTGGTTTTCCGGTGCCATACCCGCCTGAGCAGGTGCCTGCTGGCACTGGCCTTCACCGAATTCGGCTACACAGTCTTCGCGTGAGGCATATTTCGGCGCGGTACGTTCCGCTTCTTTCAGGGCGTTGTTATACGCCGTCGTACACTCAGCGGCTTTACCGGTTGCGCTCGTGCAGTCGTCGGCGTTTTGATACAGCGAAACCGTTTCGTCGTTTTGCTCACAGCCTGCCAGCATAAAGACGGCGGTGACCGCCAGCGCGACAGGTGTCAGGTGGCGTGCGTTCCAGCTTTTGCGGAACGACGCGTGATTCATCGTTTTTGTCCGTTTCATATTTGTCTTCCAGGACCCAGTGGTAATAACGCTCAGGATAGAGGATGAGTGGTTGAAAATGAAGCGACGAGGGGCGAAATCCGGGGGATCTTTACGTTGGCTTACGTTCGGGGGGGATTAATGTGCTCCCTCTCCCTGTGGGAGAGGGCTGAGGTGAGGGCATCAGGCCGCAGTGGGCCTGATGACACGCTTAATTGCGGAACGGATTCGTGCCGCTGCTGGCAGGTGAGGTGCTACGCGCTGCCGCTGGCTGTGCAACCGGGGTGCTGCTGTTAGCGGTGAAATTATCCACGGCGGCATCCTGCTGTGGATTTTCCGGCGCGACGCTGTCAGGCGACGTGGAAACCGGTTTGCCCAGCGTGCTGTTCAGCATTTGCAGATCCTGCTCGTTCAGCGTACCCAGCGCCTGCTTGATGTTCAGCTGGTTGATCAAGTACTGGTAACGCGCACTGGAGAGCTGCTGTTTCGCGTTGTACAGCGTGGTCGTTGCGTCTAACACATCAACGATAGTACGCGTACCGACGGAGTAACCCGCTTCCATCGCGTCCAGAGAGCTTTGCGCAGAGACAACGGCCTGTTTATAGGCGTTGATGCTGCTGATGGACGCGTTCACGTTGTTGAAGGAAGAACGCACGGTCTGGACCACGTTGCGGTGCGCGCTTTCAAGCTGCTCGCTCGCGCCTACGAAGTTGTACTGCGCCTGCTTAACCTGAGAGTTAACCATCCCGCCCTGGTACAGCGGCAGAGAGAAGCTGAGGTCCACTTTGTTCTGGCCCATATTGTTGTCGTCATACTGGGCAGTGTTGGTTTTAGAACCGCTGTAGCTGGTATCCGATACGCCGGTAGAGGCGCTCAGGCTCAGGGTTGGCAGGTGACCATCCTGTGCAAGACGGATCTGCTCGCGCGCCAGGTCCTGGCTCAGGCGTGCCTGCAGCAAGGTCAGGTTGCGGTTTTCCGCCTCTTTCAGCAGGGCGTTAACCGCCTGCGGCTTGTCTGTTTTGAAGCTGTCCACGTTCAGAGAGGCCAGCTCAGGATAGTAGTTACCGGTGACCTGACGCAGTGCTTCCAGCGCGTTGTCGAGGTTGTTACGTGCGGTCACTTCGTTAGCCAGTACGGTATCGTACTGTGAACGGGCGTTCTGCACGTCAGTGATCGCAACCAGACCCACATTAAAACGCTGGGTGGTCTGATCTAACTGACGATAAATCGCCTGTTTCTGCGCTTCGGTGTAGGAGAGGGCGTCAATCGCGCTCAGTACGTTGAAGTAGGCGGTCGCGGTATTCAGGATAAGCGTCTGCTGATCTGTCTGATAGGTGACATCCTGAATGCCGGCGCTCTTTTCCTGCAAGCTCAGCTCACGCCATTTGGACATGTCGAACAGGGTTTGCGTTAACTGTAAAGAGGCGCTGGTGGCATTTGAGTTGATGCCGTTATTATCGCGAAAACCGTTAGTGTAGGTATAATCTGCACCTAAGCCTAACTGCGGCAGCAGTGGACTACGTGCTTCGTTAATCTTTTCAAACGCAGCATCACGATCGGCCGCTGATTTACGTAAATCAGGGTTGCCCAGACGTGCCTGCTGGTAGACCTGTAACAGGTTCTCTGCCTGGCTCATTGCACTGAAGCCCGTCAGGCTCAGGCCGATAAGGATGGGGAGCAATTTCTTCATTTGCATTCCTTGTTGTGAAGCAGTATTAGCGCTGATCTAATTAAAAATAATTGCCGATTCTAACAGAATCATCCACACCAAAAGGTTGGCGTAACGTGCCATCTGGCGGTAATTTGCTCCAATCTACCATATAGCCATACAAACGGCAGCCAAACAGCCTTGAAATTCACAATTTCATCACCATTGCTACCAGGACTCGACCGATGCAAAAACCAGAAAACGTGCCTGTCACCTTCGCCAAAAACGATGTAGAAATTATTGCACGAGAAACGCTTTATAGCGGTTTTTTTTCAATGGAACTTTACCGTTTCAGGCATCGTCTGTTTAACGGTGAGATGAGTGGTGAAATCAAACGCGAAATTTTTGAGCGCGGGCATGCGGCTGTGTTGCTACCCTATGACCCAGTGCGTGACGAAGTTGTGCTGGTCGAGCAGGTGCGTATTGCGGCTTATGATACCAGCGAAACGCCGTGGTTGCTGGAGATGGTGGCCGGGATGATCGAAGAAGGTGAGTCGGTCGAAGACGTCGCTCGCCGCGAGGCGCTGGAAGAGGCGGGCCTGGTGGTTGGCCGGACGAAGCCGGTGTTGAGCTACCTGGCAAGCCCGGGTGGGACAACGGAACGTTCATCTATTATGGTGGGCGAAGTGGACGCCACGACAGCGGAAGGGATCCATGGTCTGGCAGATGAAAACGAAGATATTCGGGTTCATGTGGTGAGTCGGGAGCTGGCTTACCAGTGGGTAGAAGAGGGGAAAATCGACAACGCAGCGTCTGTCATCGCTCTGCAATGGCTACAGCTGCATTATCAGACATTACGACACGAGTGGAAAAAATGAAGCGTTATACACCTGACTTCCCAGAAATGATGCGCCTGTGCGAAACAAATTTCGCCCAGCTGCGCCGCCTGCTGCCGCGAAACGACGCGCCCGGCGAAACGGTGAGCTATCAGGTGAGCAACGCGCAGTATCGGTTAACGATAACAGAATCAACGCGCTACACTACGCTGGTGGAGATTGAGCAAACGGCGCCGAGCATCAGCTACTGGAGCCTGCCGTCGATGACGGTACGTCTTTATCATGACGCGATGGTCGCTGAAGTGTGTTCAAGCCAGCAGATCTTTCGCTTTAAAGCGCGGTATGATTATCCGAATAAAAAGTTGCATCAACGCGACGAAAAGCATCAAATTAACCAGTTTTTAGCCGACTGGCTAAGATATTGTTTAGCACATGGAGCAATGGCGATTCCGGTTTGTTAGCGTCATAAACCTACCTAAGGACACCATTTGGAAAGCCTGTTGAACCTGACTGTTGCTGGTGGGGCGCCAGTCAGGATATTACAAATCACCGACACCCACCTTTTTGCCGAAAAGCATGAGACGCTTCTGGGCGTGAACACCTGGGAGAGTTATCAGGCGGTTCTTGACGCGATCCATGCTGAAAAGCGGCCATGCGATCTGATCGTCGCGACGGGCGATCTGGCGCAGGATCAATCCTCCGCAGCCTATCAGCATTTTGCTGAAGGGATTGCGAGCTTTAGCGTGCCTTGCGTCTGGCTGCCGGGCAATCACGATTTTCAGCCCGCGATGTACAGTTCGCTTCAGGATGCGGGGATTTCACCGGCAAAATGTGTCTTTGCGGGGGACCAGTGGCAAATTCTGCTCCTCGACAGTCAGGTGTTTGGCGTTCCGCACGGTGAGTTGAGCGACTATCAGCTTGACTGGCTGGAGACAAAACTGGCCGCCGAACCGAATCGCAATACGCTGCTGTTACTGCATCATCACCCGCTGCCGGCGGGCTGTAGCTGGCTCGATCAGCACAGCTTACGCAACTCTGCGGCGCTGGACGGCGTGCTGGCGAAATTCCCGCGCGTAAAAAATTTGCTGTGCGGTCATATTCACCAGGAACAGGATCTCGACTGGAACGGTCGACGTCTGCTCGCGACGCCCTCTACCTGCGTGCAGTTTAAGCCGCACTGCGCCAACTTTACGCTGGATACCATCGCACCGGGCTGGCGCTGGCTGGAGCTGCATGCCGATGGCTCGCTGACCACCGAAGTTTGCCGTCTGGCCGGGGCACAATTCCGCCCGGATACCGCTTCGGAAGGCTATTGATGTCGACGCTTCTCTATCTGCATGGGTTTAACAGCTCACCGCGTTCGGCGAAAGCGACGCAGCTTCGCCAGTGGCTGAGCGCGCATCATCCCCACGTGGAGATGATTATTCCGCAGTTGCCCCCTTATCCGGCGGATGCGGCAGAGATGCTGGAATCGCTAGTGCTGGAACACGGCGGCGAATCGTTTGGCGTTGTCGGGTCGTCGCTCGGCGGCTACTACGCCACCTGGCTGTCGCAGTGCTTTATGTTGCCCGCTGTCGTCGTCAACCCGGCGGTCCGGCCATTTGAGCTGTTAAGGGACTTTCTTGGCGAAAACGAGAACCCCTACACCGGCCAACAATATGTGCTAGAGTCACGCCATATTTACGATCTCAAAGTTATGCAGGTCGACCCGCTTGAAGCGCCCGATCTTATCTGGCTGCTGCAACAGACGGGAGATGAAGTGCTGGATTACCGCCAGGCAGTGGCGTATTACGCATCCTGCCGCCAGACTGTAGAAGAGGGCGGTAACCATGCTTTCACGGGCTTTGAAGATCATTTCACCCAGATTGTCGATTTTCTTGGACTGCACAGCCACTGACAATCAATGCGAATTGCTAGCTTAAATCATGACGCAAACCTATAACGCTGATGCCATTGAGGTACTCACCGGGCTTGAGCCGGTTCGCCGCCGCCCGGGGATGTACACCGATACGACGCGCCCAAACCACCTGGGCCAGGAAGTAATTGATAACAGTGTGGACGAAGCGCTGGCAGGCCATGCCAAACGCGTGGACGTTATCCTGCACGCCGATCAGTCGCTGGAAGTCATAGACGACGGCCGCGGCATGCCGGTAGATATCCACCCGGAAGAGGGTGTTCCCGCCGTTGAGCTGATCCTCTGTCGTCTGCACGCGGGCGGTAAGTTCTCCAACAAAAACTACCAGTTCTCCGGCGGCTTGCACGGCGTGGGGATCTCCGTGGTTAATGCCCTGTCAAAGCGCGTGGAAGTGAACGTCCGTCGCGACGGCCAGGTGTATAACATCGCGTTTGAAAACGGCGAAAAAGTGCAGGATTTGCAGGTCGTCGGGACGTGCGGTAAACGCAACACCGGCACCAGCGTCCACTTCTGGCCTGACGAAAGCTTCTTCGACAGCCCACGCTTTTCTGTTTCCCGCCTGACGCACCTGCTGAAAGCCAAAGCGGTGCTGTGCCCGGGCGTGGAAATCACCTTTAAAGACCACGTTAATAATACCGAACAAACCTGGTGCTACGCCGATGGTCTGAACGACTACCTGTGCGAAGCGGTTAACGGCCTGCCAACCCTGCCGGAAAAACCGTTCGTCGGGAATTTCGAAGGCGATACTGAAGCGGTGGACTGGGCGCTGCTGTGGCTGCCGGAAGGCGGCGAGCTGCTGACCGAAAGCTACGTTAACCTGATCCCCACTATGCTCGGCGGGACCCACGTCAACGGCCTGCGTCAGGGGCTGCTGGATGCGATGCGCGAGTTCTGCGAATACCGCAACATTCTGCCGCGCGGCGTGAAGCTGTCGGCGGAAGATATCTGGGATCGCTGCGCCTACGTGCTTTCCGTGAAAATGCAGGATCCGCAGTTTGCCGGTCAGACTAAAGAGCGCCTGTCGTCACGCCAGTGTGCGGCGTTCGTCTCCGGCGTGGTGAAAGATGCATTTACCCTGTGGCTGAACCAGAACGTTCAGGCCGCAGAAATGCTGGCTGAAATGGCGATCTCCAGCGCCCAGCGTCGTCTGCGCGCGGCGAAGAAAGTGGTGCGTAAAAAGCTGACCAGCGGCCCCGCGCTGCCCGGCAAGCTGGCGGACTGTACCGCGCAGGATCTCAACCGCACCGAGCTGTTCCTGGTGGAAGGAGACTCGGCAGGCGGATCGGCCAAGCAGGCGCGGGATCGTGAATATCAGGCGATCATGCCGCTCAAGGGTAAGATCCTCAACACCTGGGAGGTCTCGTCTGATGAAGTGCTGGCCTCGCAGGAAGTACACGACATCTCGGTTGCGATCGGTATCGATCCGGACAGCGACGATCTGAGCCAGTTGCGCTACGGCAAGATCTGCATTCTCGCGGATGCGGACTCCGATGGCCTGCACATCGCCACGCTGCTCTGTGCGCTGTTTGTGAAGCATTTCCGCGCGCTGGTGAAAAACGGTCACGTCCACGTGGCGCTGCCGCCGCTGTACCGAATCGACCTCGGCAAAGAAGTTTACTATGCACTGACGGAAGAAGAGAAAGCGGGCGTGCTGGAACAGCTTAAGCGCAAGAAGGGCAAACCGAACGTTCAGCGCTTTAAGGGGCTGGGTGAGATGAACCCGATGCAGCTGCGTGAAACCACGCTGGATCCGAATACCCGCCGTCTGGTGCAGCTGACCATCAGCGATGAAGATGAACAGCAAACTAACGCCGTGATGGACATGCTGCTGGCCAAGAAACGTTCTGAAGATCGACGTAACTGGCTACAGGAGAAAGGCGACATGGCGGATATAGAGGCCTGATACACGCTGTCTTTTTGCCGGGTGGCGGCTGCGCCTTACCCGGCCTACTTAACCCGTAGGCCCGTGCAAGCGTAGCGCCGCCGGACAAGAAATGCAGCTCATCACGATGAATGGTTTTTCCGGTACTGCAACGGCGTCTCGCCAATCCCCTTTTTAAACGCGCTGATAAACCACGTCACGTCGGAAAATCCCGCCTGTGCGGCAATGTCACGCACGCTCGAATCAGTGTGGAGTAAACACTCGCACGCCTTACGCAACCTTAGCGTGTTCAGGTAGTCGTGAATTTTTTCGCCTGTTTCCGCATGGAATCTTCGCGATACGTAACTGCGCGATTTACCCAGCTCTGCGGCCAGCGCATCCAGACGAAATTTCTCCTGATAATGCTCGTCGAGCCAGAACATGATCTGGCTGGCGATCCCCTGGCTGTTGCCCGGCTCGCCGTCGCGATCGTCGGGCAGCATCGCGAACAGGCCGATCAGCAGGCTGGCGATGCTCTCGCCGTTCATCGGCGGTTTATAGCAGCTAAACAGATGGTCGATATGGTGGTGACAGTGGGCTAAATCGGCGACCCACGCTTCGCCGCCACGGCGTGACAGCCGCTCCAGGCGCTGCCGGGTCTGGGGAAAATCCCGCAGGATCTTCAGCACCGCGTGCTGGTCGAGATGAATAATGGTGCGGCGGTAAATTGCCTCCGCCTGTTCGTCCACCATGACCTTGTGCAGCGTAAAAGGCGGGAAAAAAAACAGTCGTCCGGGGCGCATGGTGTAGTGACGATTATCGACAATCGCCACGCCAAAGCCCTCTTCCACATAGAGGATCTCCAGACACTGATGCCAGTGATGGTAGCGCACCGTATTGGCAAACAGGCGGCTGAACGAGGCCACGGTATCGTTCAGGGCGATCAGTTCCAGAAGGTCGGTTGTCGGCGTGTCGCGCATAGTGCAATAAAACTCAACTTTTTCCCGTCTGATCGTCTTTATAAACCACCTTTTTAAATTTTCTCAACTGGAGGTTTATTCATCGTTCATGCCTGTGACATGGCTAACATTTCTGCACCTTGCGGATTCACTATGCTTTGCCGCAGTTGATTACGAGGGCGAACCGATGTGGGCGGCAAACAAAGAAAAATCAAATCCGTTGTCTTCACGCCAGGAGGTAGTGGCGTCGTTGAATGCACTTTTACAGGCGCTGGACATGCAATTTCCGGCGAACCGTTCACGATTCCCGCTGGGCGACACCTGCGCCCATTACACAGCGGATATTGCGCAGATGGAGGGACTTTCCCGCGCGCTGTGGGGGCTGTTTCCGCTGATGGCGTCCGGCGAAAACACGCCGTTCAGCGAGAAGTACCTTACTGCCATTAAGCTTGGTACCGACCCGCAAAGCAGCGGCTACTGGGGTGAAACCGGCCCGTACGATCAGCGTCTGGTGGAGATGGCGGCCTACGGTCTGGGGCTCGCTCTGCTGGGAGATAAACTCACCGCGCACTTTACCGGTCGCGAGGTGATGAACCTGCACGCGTGGCTCAACCAAATCACCGACGCGCAGATGCCGGACAGCAACTGGAACTATTTTGCCATTATGGTTCAGCTAGGCTTTAAGCGCGCCGGCCTGCCGTACGATCAGGCCGCCATTGACCACCGCTTTGCGCTGATGGACGCCTACTACCTCGGCGACGGCTGGTATTCCGACGGTCCCGGCCGCCCGAAAGATTACTACATCTCCATGGCTTTCCATTTCTACGGCCTGATTTACGCCACCCTGAGTGACGACGAGGCGAGGGCGAATGTGCTGCGCGAGCGCTCGCGCCTCTTCGCGGAAGACTTTATCTACTGGTCCGCCGCCGATGGCGCCTCGGTGCCGTTTGGCCGCAGCCTAACCTACCGCTTTGCCATGGTTGCCTTCTGGAGCGCGGTGGCTTTTTCCCAGCTGGACGTCTTCACCCCGGGCATCGTGAAAGGCATTGTGCTGCGGCATCTGCGCTGGTGGCAGCAGCAGTCGATTGTCGATCGCGACCGCATTCTCACCCTGGGGTTTGCGTATCCGAACCTGGCGATGTGCGAGGATTACAACTCCCCCGGTTCACCGTACTGGGCGCTGAAAACCTATCTGATCCTGGCGCTGCCGGAAGCACACCCGTTCTGGCAGGCGGAAGAACAACCGCTGCCCGCGCTTGATGAAAAACATGTGATCCCGCATGCGCAGCAGATCCTGATGCATTCGAAAGATTCGCAGCACGTCGTCATGCTCACCGCCGGTCAGCTGGAACTGAACAACTACGTCAACACCGAAGCGAAATACACCAAATTTGCCTACTCCAGCCGCTTCGGATTCACCCTTGAGCGCGGGCGTTTTGGCCTGAAGCATGCCGCCTGCGATTCCATGCTGCTGCTGGCGGACGGAGATGACTATTTCCGCGGTCGTCGCGAGTGCGAAGAGGTTCGGGTGGATGAAAATTACATTTTCTCGCGCTGGTCGCCGTGGCGCGACGTGCAGATTGCGACCTGGCAGATCCCGTTCGGGGAGTGGCACCTGCGCCTGCACCGTATCAACAGCACGCGCACTCTGCAAACCGTCGAGGGCGGCTTTGCGGTGATGAAAACCGCCCACCAGGTGCGCGAACGCGGTTGTTATCTGTTGGCTGAAAACGGCAGCAGCGTCATTGTCGATCTTTCGCCGATCATTCAGCGCCAGCCAGACAGCATCGTCACGCCGCCGAACAGCAGCATTATGTTTGCGGAGTGCGCCTCCATTCCGCTGTTAAAAGCTGACCTCCCGCAAGGGGAAAGCTGGCTCTGTTGCGCCGTCCTGGCTGGCGGAAGACAGCCTGCTGCGGCGACGCCACAGCTGAATATAACCCATAACCAGGTCGTTATTAGCGAACCCGGAAGCGAACGTAAGCTGTCGTTCACATTATAAAAATCTGGCCCTACACCCCGGCGAGGATGATATGAAAAGCACATCGACAACCAACAGAACTGAATATTACAAAATCAGCAGCTTTATCTTTCTCTATTTCTTTACCTGGTCTGCCAGTATTGGTCTGCTGGCGATCTGGCTCGGTCAGAAAGCCAACCTGAGCGGATCGGTGATTGGAACCGTCTTTGCGGTGAACGGGATATTCTCCGTTATTCTCAAGCCGATCTACGGCTATATTCTCGATAAGATCGGCATGAGCAAATATCTGCTCTATTTTGTGGTGATCATGTCGGCCCTGATGGCGCCATTCTTTATGTATGTTTACCAGCCGCTGTTAATGTCTAATACCCTGCTCGGGATTATTATCGGCGCGCTCTATTTAAGCTTTGCCTGGTACGCGGGCGTGGCGGCGTGTGAATCCTATTCCGACCGCTTTAGCCGCTTAAACGGCATGGAGTTCGGGCAGATCCGTATGTGGGGATCGCTCGGCTGGGCGGTGGCGTCATCTTTCTCCGGCCTGCTGTTCAACCTCTCACCGGCGTATAACTTTATTCTCGGCAGCGTGGCGTCAGTGGTGATGCTGATTGTCCTGCTGAGCCTGAAAGTGAACACTAACTCCGCTCACGCAGGCGAGGTGCTGACGAAAGAGAAAATCGCCCCGTCAGACGTTTACGCCCTGCTGCGAAACCGCAAATTCTGGGCCTTCTGCCTGTACGTGGCGGGCGTGGCGTGGATGATGTTTATCGCCGAGCAGCAGTTCTCGCGCTATTTCGTCACCTTCTTCGACGATATTCACCAGGGCAACGCGGTATTCGGTTATCTCGGGACCGTGCAGTCGGGCATGGAGTTCGTCATGTATATGGTGATCCCGCTGTTTGTGAACTTTATTGGCGCCAAACGCGGGCTATTAATTGTCGGGCTGGTGGTTGGGGCGCGTCTGATTATTTCCGGCATGTGTGATTCACACCTGTTAATTTCAGTGCTTAAGCCGCTGTACGGTCTGGAAATTTGTCTCCTGCTGGTGTCGGTATTTAAATATATCGCCGAGCATTTCGACAAGCGCGTCAATGCCACCATGTATTTACTCGGCTATCAGGCGATGCTCTACGTTGGCAACGTGGTGGTCTCTTCCCCTGCCGGCTATATGTATGACCGTATTGGCTTTGAGCACACCTATATCATCATGGGCGCAACGGCGCTGACCTTTACCCTTATTTCTGCTTTTACGTTATCCGCCTGTCAGAGCAAATGGCGCGGGGCTCGTGCGCTGAACGTAGCAGAAACGTCAACACGATAAATTACGCCGTCAAAGAAGGAACCGAAATATGTTAAGTCGTATCAAAGAAGAACGTCTGCCTGTTATCGCTGCGCCCGTTGACTCCCGCGCATTCAGCGATGAACTGAATTCGGCGCGCAGCCACGTTCTGGACCTGATTAGCCGTCATTTAACGGAGTTCGGCGACAAATTCCCGGCGGAAACCTGCCAGAACGGTTTTTATCCGCTGACTGACAACGTGGAGTGGACCACCAGCTTCTGGACCGGGCAGCTGTGGCTGGCGTGGGAGATGAGCGGCGAGGAAAAATTCCGTGCGATGGCGGAAAAACACGTGCGCTCGTTTGGCCTGCGCATCGCCGGGCGCAACGACACCAATACCCACGATTTAGGCTTCCTTTACACGCTCTCCTGCGTAGCCACGTGGCGGCTGACCGGAAACCGCGAGGCGCGCGGCTTCTCGCTGCTGGCGGCGGAAGCCCTGCTGGAACGCTTCCACGAGAAGGCGAAGATCATCCAGGCGTGGGGCGATCTCTCCGATCCGGAGCAGGCCGGGCGAATGATCATCGACTGCAACATGAACCTGCCGCTGCTCTACTGGGCAACGGAGCAGACGGGCGATCCGCGCTTTGCCGACGCCGCAAAAGCGCACGTCATGCAGGCGGCGACGTATCTCATTCGTGACGATGCCTCCACCTTCCACACCTACTATATGGATGTGGCAACCGGCGCACCGCGCTACGGCAACACCCAGCAGGGCTACGCCGACGACTCCTGCTGGTCGCGCGGGCAGGCGTGGGGCATTTACGGTTTCCTGCTGAGCTATATCTATACCGGCGACGAAACGATGATCGCTCTGTCAAAACGGCTGGCGAACTACTTCCTCAATCGCCTGCCGGAAGACTACGTCTGCCACTGGGATCTGGCGCTGGTGGGCACCGACGCACTGCGTGACTCTTCCTCGGCGGCAATTGCGGTGTGTGGACTGCTGGAGCTGGTGAAACAACTGCCGGTCACAGATCCGGATCGCGAACGTTACCTCGAATGGGCGAAAGGGATTATGTCCACGCTGACAAAGCACTATCTGATGGGCAAAGAAGAGAAGGGCAACGGGCTGCTTAAGCACTCGGTGTATCACCTGGCGAGCAATAAAGGCGTGGATGAGTGCGCGAGCTGGGGCGATTACTTCTACGTCGAGGCGCTGGTGCGCTTCACCCAGAGCTGGAAGCTGTACTGGTAACGGGCAGCGGTATCACCACCCAAGCACCTCTTTAATGGCGCGTCGGTAGGGCGTATCAAGCTGGGCAGGCACGCGGCAAATATAGTCCCGCGCATGGCTGCGGGTCTGTCCGCTGAGGCTGTCGAGATAAGCGATGGCCTCGTCCACGGCAGGAACCCTGCCTTCCTGCGACGCGCTTCTCGGCGGAAGCCCGGTCCAGATGAGCGCCTCAATTCCTCTCTCCCTCGCCCATGTCGAGATCGCTCCCGCGTTGCGTCCGGCTATCAGCAGCGAGCCGATACCATCGCAACGATCGTCAGGAATGGCCTCCCGCTCGCGCAGGGCCTGAGTGGCCACGCTCAGCGAAGTGGCATTCAGCCATGCCCAAAGCACCGGCACGGCAGGGGCATTCATACAGATGGCGGTCGCCAGTTCACCGCCATCACTGACCCGACAGAACTCGACGGGCAAAGAAGGCCCGTCGGTTTGCCACTCACCGGCTACCGGTAGCGCGCCGCTTTTCCAGATTAACGAGCCCCAGCCAAGACAAGCGATTTTCATGCTGTTCCTCTGCGCGACGTGAACCAATAGCCTCAGACGTTATGCCTTAGGAATACGCAGCGTCTGGCCGGGATAAATTTTATCCGGGCTGGAGAGCATCGGGCGGTTCGCCTCAAAGATCTTGTTGTACTGATTGGCATCGCCGTACACGGTTTTAGAGATGGCGCTCAGGGTATCGCCGGATTTCACCGTATAGTAGGTTGCTTCATCTTTGGCGTCTGTCGCGGTGATATTGTTCTCCACCTCGCTGACGCCCGCGATGTTGCCGACGGCGACCTGGATTTTTTCTTTCTGCTCCTGCGTTAGCCCGTCGCCCGTTACGCTGGCTTTGCCGTCGGTGACGTTAACCTGAACTTTATCGGAACCGGGAATGTTGAGTTTCTTGAGGTGCTCGGTGATTTTGTCGCTCTGACCCTTATGATCGGTCAGGTTGTCCCAGAGCTTTTCGCCTGCTTCTTTCACGAAGTTAAAAAGACCCATTCCATCCTCCTGTTAAACATGAAGTCAGAATAAGCATAGCAGTTGAGCGGTAAGGTGATAAAAAAAGCCCGGTGGCGTTAACGCTTACCGGGCCTGCGGGGGAAAGTTGTAGGCCGGGTAAACGTAGTGCCACCCGGCAAATTTCACAGAACTTAAACCCCTTGCTCCAGAATACGGATGTGGGTTTCCAGAACGTCCCCTTTCACTGCGTCGCTCCACGCTTTCATATGCGCGGTCTGCAAATGGGCTTCAAGGTGTGCGACGGTTTCCCACTGCTCCACCATGATGATGGAGTCTGGCGCGGTCGCCTGGAAGTTTGCGCTGGTGGCGGCGTCTACCATCGGCGCGTAGCCGTGGCAGCCTTCTTCTTTCAGAACGGTCGGGATGATCTTCGCGAACTCATCCAGTACTGCCTGGCGGTGATGTTGGCCAGGACGCGTACGGATTTCAGCAATAACGGTAAGCATAATTAACTCCTTCTAATTCCAGGCTACCAGTTAAGCAAAAATTTCCGCGAGATGCTTGCGATATTCTGCGATATAGCGCGGGACGTCCGGCATTTTAATTACGTCGTTGACGATAAAGGTCGGCAGCGGCTCCATTCCCAGGAACTGATTCGCCTTGTGGAACGGCAGATACGCGCCGTCTACGCCCACGCCTTCGAAGAACTGATCTTTCTCGGTGAAGGCTTCCAGCGGCGCGTTCCAGGTCAGGGAGAGCATATATTTTTTGCCCTGAATCAGACCGCCAGAACCGTATTTTTTAGACGCATCTGAACGGGTGCGGCCGTCGCTGGCATACAGCGAACCGTGACCTTCGGTAAACACATCGTCCATGTATTTTTTCACGGTCCACGGTGCGCCCATCCACCAGCCCGGCATCTGCCAGATCACCACGTCGGCCCACAGGAAGTTCTGCACTTCGGCCTTCACGTCGTAATCGCTGTCCGCGCGCACGACCTTAACATCATGTCCGGCGTCGCGCAGGAAACCATCCGCGACCTCGGTCAGGGTGTCATTGAGCTGGCCTTTAGAGTGCGCAAATTCTTTCGCGCCGTTGATAATCAGAATGTTGCTCATTATTTGTCCTCGATGATGAGAGTATGCCGGGTATTCTACGCGCGAGGACGGAGCGGAAAAATAAGCAAAATGTGCAAAGTCTTTTGCGCTCAGCGCAATAATCTTACCAGCTGACGGTCACCGCAAAACCCCCTTCCGGCGCATTGCCCAGCGAGACGCGCATCCCGTGCAACGCCGCGATACGCTTGACGATAGACAACCCCAGACCGCTGCCAGTGGCGTCCTGGCCCGGTGGACGATAAAAGCGCTCGCCGAGACGCGTCAGCGCATCGGTTGAAATGCCCGCGCCGTTGTCGCACACGGTAAAGCTTTGGGTGTTCAGCGTCACGTCCACCACGCTGCCGCGCGGGCTGTAACGAACGGCGTTGTCCAGCAGGTTTCGCGCCAGCAGACTCAGCAGTAGCGGCTGTCCGTGACGCATCACCTCGGGCGCATTAACGTTGAGCCGAACATCAATGCCCGCCTGCTGCGCCGGATGCCAGATATCCAGCACCGCAGATTGCAGCAAATCGGCCATCATCACGGGTTCGACGTCATCAAGATTATCCAGTGAATCCAGGCGCGACAGAGTGAGAAGCTGGTCCACCAGTCGGGAGGCGCGGTCGATGCCTGCATGCAATTGCCCCAGCGCTTTAGACTGCGCCCCGGGATCGTCAAGGGAAAGCTGCGCCACGTCGGTTTGCACCTTCAGCGCGGCCAGCGGGCTGCGCAACTCATGGGCGGCATCCGAGGTGAAGCGACGCTCGCGGGCCATCATCTCCTGCGTACGGGCGAAAAGATGGTTAAGCGCATCAAGCAGGGGGCGAACCTCCGTCGGCACGCCGTGGGTGGGCAGCGTATCGGTCGCATCCGGGGAGCGCGAGCGCAGGGTCTGCGCCAGCTTTTTCAGCGGTTTCAGTTCCCGGCTCAGCAGAACAATCAGCAACAGCAGCATTATGGGCAGCGCCACCAGCCACGGCGTCAGCTGCGAGCTGACCACGTCCAGCGCCATATCCTGTCGGTACTCCCACTCCTGGCCAACCACCACGCGGTATTTCCCGTCCGGAGAAGTCAGCCACAGGAAACGCCATTCGTCGTTGTCATCCTGCAACCGACCGTCATCAAACCCGTCCCGGCGGTAGAGGTAAGGTATGTCGCGCCCGTTTTCGCCGTCGTTAAGCACCATGCTGCCGTCGGCGGTGAAGATTGCGAAGGCCAGCGCATCGTCGTCAAGATGGCCGTGTTTGGCTTTTTTCGGCACCTCGCGCATGCGTTCCGGGGCGCGAAGTTCGTCCACGTCCATCGTCAGCAGCCGTTTGGCAAACAGCATCTGCTGGGTATCGAACAGCTTATCGAGCTTGTCGGTCGTCTGGTGCCAGGCCACCACGCTTGCGGCAAACCAGGCCGCCAGGGACAGCAGCAAAAAGAGGAGCGTCAGGCGCAGCTTCAGGCTCAGGCGTTGGGTCAGTTTCATGCGTCACCCAGGGTATAACCGATGCCGTGCACGGTGCGGATAAAGTCGCTGCCGAGCTTGCGGCGTAAATGATGAACGTGGACTTCGACAGCGTTGCTGGAGACGTCATCATCCCAGTTGTAGAGCTTCTCCTCGATGGCCTTGCGCGGCAGCACGCGGCCCGCGTTGCGCATCAGCAGTTCCAGCAGGGCGAACTCTTTGGGTTTGAGCACCAGCGTTTCGCCCTCCAGCGTGGCGACAAGGCTTGCCGGATCGAGCGTGACCTTGCCGTGACGCAGCTCGCTGCGCGCCTGCCCGTGGCTGCGGCGTACCAGCGCTTCCAGACGGGCCGCCACTTCAATTAGCGCGAACGGCTTACACAGGTAATCATCCGCCCCCAGGCGTAACCCTTCGACGCGCTGATTCAGCGCATCCCGCGCGGTCAGGATCAGCACCGGTTCGCTCTTTCCGCTTTCGCGCCAGGCGCGCAGGATCTCAAGCCCGTCGATTTCCGGCAGCGTCAGATCAAGCACCACGGCATCATACGGCGCGGTGTACAGGGCCGCCTGCCCGGTTTTCCCGTCGGTAAACCAGTCCACGTTAAAGCCCATTTTGCTTAAGCCCGCTTTGATGCCGTCGCCAATGAGCTTGTCGTCTTCTACCAGTAAAATGCGCATATTTCCTCCTTGATGCCGTCAGTAAACCTTCTGCAAGCGCCTGCTGTACAGTAAAAATAAATAAATTTTCCCCTTAAGAAGTTGTTAAGGTTTACCCTGTTTAATGGATTGTGAAACGACATTAAAGGGAGAGATAAAGATGAAAAAATTCGCTGCAATTGCTGCCATCATGATGATGACCACGGCCCCTGTCTTTGCTGCACAGGGTGGCTTCTCTGGCCCATCTGCGACACAGAATCAGACGCAAACCCAGCAGGGTGGCTTTGTCGATAACAACGCCAACCTCACCACCGCGGCTAAAGTGAAAGACCTGAAGGACGATGCCTGGGTGAAGCTGCGCGGGAACATTACCGAGCGCCTGTCCGATGACCGTTACACCTTCCGCGATGAAAGCGGCACGGTGGTGGTGGAGATCGACCACAAGCGCTGGAACGGCGTGACGGTGACGCCCCAGGATAAAGTCGAACTCCAGGGTAAAATCGATAAAGACTGGAACGAGTTTGAAATCGACGTGAAGCAGGTTATCAAGCTGAACAAATAACCCGGAAAGGGCCGCATGAGCGGCCCTTTTTCTTTGTGACTCAACTCGCCAGATGAGGTAGTATCTGCGGCAATATTGCCTGAAACCCATCGGTTTCTGAGTTGAGGAATCACACGTAATGAGCGATATGGCAGAGCGCCTCGCGCTACATGAATTCACGGAAAACGCCTACCTGAACTACTCCATGTACGTCATCATGGACAGGGCGTTGCCGTTTATCGGGGATGGCCTGAAGCCCGTTCAGCGCCGCATCGTCTATGCGATGTCCGAACTGGGGCTGAACGCTACCGCCAAGTTCAAGAAATCCGCCCGTACCGTCGGCGACGTGCTGGGTAAATACCATCCGCACGGCGACAGCGCCTGCTATGAAGCGATGGTGCTGATGGCCCAGCCGTTCTCTTATCGCTATCCGCTGGTGGATGGCCAGGGGAACTGGGGGGCGCCTGACGATCCGAAATCCTTCGCGGCGATGCGTTATACCGAATCTCGCCTGTCTAAATATGCCGAAGTGCTGTTGGGCGAGCTGGGGCAGGGTACGGTCGACTGGGTGCCAAACTTCGACGGTACGATGCAGGAGCCGAAAATGCTGCCTGCGCGTCTGCCGAACATCCTGCTGAACGGCACGACCGGTATCGCCGTGGGCATGGCGACGGACATTCCGCCGCACAACCTGCGTGAAGTGGCAAAAGCGGCCATCACCCTGATTGAGCAGCCAAAAACCTCGCTGGACGATTTGCTGGATATCGTGCAGGGGCCGGACTATCCGACTGAAGCCGAGATCATCACCTCGCGTGCGGAAATCCGCAAAATCTACCAGAACGGCCGCGGCTCCGTGCGCATGCGCGCGGTGTGGAATAAAGAGGATGGTGCCGTGGTGATCACCGCGCTGCCGCACCAGGTCTCCGGTGCGAAGGTGCTGGAGCAGATCGCCTCCCAGATGCGCAATAAAAAGCTGCCGATGGTGGACGACCTGCGCGACGAATCGGACCACGAAAACCCGACCCGTCTGGTGATTGTGCCGCGTTCTAACCGCGTGGACATGGAGCAGGTGATGAACCACCTGTTCGCCACTACCGATCTGGAAAAAAGCTACCGCATCAACCTGAACATGATTGGTCTGGACGGTCGTCCGGCGGTGAAAAACCTGCTGGAGATCCTTACCGAATGGCTGGCCTTCCGCCGCGATACGGTGCGCCGTCGTCTGAACCATCGCCTGGAAAAAGTGCTTAAGCGCCTGCATATCCTCGAAGGTTTGCTGGTGGCGTTCCTCAACATTGACGAAGTGATCGAGATCATTCGTACCGAGGATGAACCTAAGCCTGCCCTGATGTCGCGCTTTGGCATCAGCGAAACCCAGGCCGAAGCGATCCTCGAACTGAAATTGCGCCATCTCGCCAGACTGGAAGAGATGAAGATCCGCGGTGAGCAGAACGAGCTGGAAAAAGAGCGCGATCAGCTTCAGGCGATTCTGGCGTCCGAGCGCAAGATGAACACCCTGCTGAAGAAAGAGTTGCAGGCCGATGCCGACGCCTTTGGCGACGACCGACGTTCTCCGCTGCACGAGCGCGAAGAGGCGAAGGCGATGAACGAGCACGACATGCTGCCGTCCGAGCCGGTGACCATCGTGCTTTCCCAGAGCGGTTGGGTGCGTAGCGCCAAAGGCCACGATATCGACGCGCCGGGTCTGAGCTACAAATCCGGTGACAGCTTCAAGGCGGCGGTGAAGGGCAAGAGTAACCAGCCGGTGGCGTTCATCGACTCCACGGGCCGCAGCTACGCCATCGACCCGATCACGCTGCCGTCTGCGCGCGGCCAGGGCGAACCGCTCACCGGTAAGCTGACGCTGCCGCCGGGTGCCACGGTTGAGCATATGCTGATGGAAGCCGACGATCAAAAACTGCTGATGGCGTCTGATGCGGGCTACGGCTTTATCTGTACCTTCAACGATCTGGTGTCGCGTAACCGTGCCGGTAAAGCGCTGATTAGCCTGCCGGATAACGCACACGTCATGCCGCCGCTGATCATCGAGAACGAAAGCGACATGCTGCTGGCGATCACCGCTGCCGGACGTATGCTGATGTTCCCGGTCAGCGATTTGCCGGAGCTGTCGAAAGGCAAGGGCAACAAGATCATCAGTATCCCGTCAGCGGAAGCGGCAAAAGGCGAAGATAGCCTCGCGCATCTCTTCCTGCTGCCGCCGCAGAGCACGCTGACCATTCATGTCGGCAAGCGTAAAATCAAACTGCGTCCGGAAGAGTTGCAGAAGGTGGTGGGTGAGCGCGGACGTCGCGGCTCACTGATGCGCGGCCTCCAGCGAATCGACCGCGTGGAGATTGACTCGCCGGCGCGCAGCAAAGCGGACGACAGCGAAGAGTAACCTGTTTCATCCCCCTCTTTCCGGAGGGGGTATTACCATAAAATTTCCCGTAAAAACGTTGTTAATTCGTGCGTTGCGATTAACAATACGCGCTCGTAATAAAGTCCTTACCTGGCCACAGGTGAAGTATAATTGTCAGCTGTCAGGGCTTCAGAGGTCGCTATGCTATACATTGTTCGTCTCATTCTTACCGTTATTTATTGCATTCTGGTCTGTATTTTCGGATCGATTTATTGCCTGTTCAGCCCGCGTAACCCAAAGCATGTCGCGACGTTTGGCCACATGTTTGGTCGTCTTGCGCCGCTGTTTGGCCTGAAGGTTGAAAAGCGTCTGCCTGAAGGGGCGGAGAATTTCGGTAACGCCATCTATATCGCTAACCATCAGAACAACTACGATATGGTGACGGCCTCAAATATTGTTCTTCCGCCGACCGTAACCGTGGGCAAAAAAAGCCTGCTGTGGATCCCCTTTTTCGGCCAGCTGTACTGGCTCACCGGTAACTTGCTGATTGACCGCAACAACCGCGCCAAAGCGCATGGCACTATTGCGGAAGTGGTGGATCAGTTTAAAAAGCGCCGGATTTCCATCTGGATGTTCCCGGAAGGGACGCGCAGCCGTGGTCGCGGCCTGCTGCCGTTCAAGACCGGCGCGTTTCATGCTGCAATTGCGGCTGGCGTTCCAATTATTCCCGTGTGTGTTTCCAATACATCGAATAAGATTAATCTTAACCGTCTGAATAACGGACTGGTCATTGTCGAAATGCTGCCGCCGGTAGATACCTCTAAATACGGTAAAGACCAGGTGCGCGAGCTGGCCACGCACTGCCGCGAGCTGATGGCTCAGCATATTGCGCAGCTCGATAAAGAAGTTGCAGAGCGAGAAGCCGCCGGTAAGATTTAACCCGGTGTCGTGTAAGGGAAAACGAATTCCCGCGTTGTTAGTCGTTTCAGATGGAGCTTATATGTCACTCAGTCGGCGTCAGTTTATTCAGGCTTCGGGTATCGCCCTTTGTGCGGGTGCGATACCGCGGACAGCCAGCGCCGCCGGGCAGCAACAGCCGCTGCCTATTCCGCCGTTGATTGAATCCCGTCGCGGGCAGCCGCTATTCCTCACGCTTCAGCGTAGCCACTGGTCCTTTACCCAGGGAACGCGCGCGCAGGTATGGGGCATTAACGGACGCTACCTCGGGCCGACCATTCGCGTGTGGAATGGCGATGACGTTAAGCTCATCTACAGTAACCGTACGACGGAAAATGTCGCGATGACCGTCAGTGGTTTGCAGGTGCCGGGGCCGCTGATTGGCGGCGCGGCACGCATGATGTCGCCGAATGCCGACTGGGCGCCCGTCCTCCCGATTCGTCAGAGCGCGGCGACATTGTGGTATCACGCCAATACCCCGAACCGCACCGCCCAGCAGGTCTACAACGGCCTGGCCGGAATGTGGCTGATTGAAGATGAGGTCAGTAAAACGCTGCCGATCCCGAATCACTACGGCGTCGATGATTTCCCGATCATTATTCAGGATAAGCGACTGGATAACTTTGGTACCCCGGAGTACAGCGAGCCGGGCAGCGGTGGCTTTGTGGGCGATACGCTGCTGGTTAACGGCGCGCAAAGCCCGTATGTCGAAGTGTCTCGTGGCTGGGTGCGCCTGCGTCTGCTGAATGCCTCTAACTCGCGCCGCTACCAGTTGCAGATGAGCGACGGCCGCGCGCTGCACGTGATTTCAGGCGATCAGGGGTTATTACCTGCGCCGGTGTCGGTGAAGCAGCTGGCGCTGGCGCCAGGCGAACGTCGTGAAATCCTCGTGGATATGACCAACGGGGATGAAGTGTCCGTGACCTGCGGCGAAGCGGCAAGCATTGTTGACCGTATTCGCGGCTTCTTTGAACCGTCGAGCGTGCTGGTCTCCACGCTGGTGCTGACGCTGCGCCCGACCGGCCTGTTGCCGCTGGTGACCGACAGCCTGCCGATGCGCCTGCTGCCGCAGGAAATTGTGACCGGCCCGGCAGTACGCAGTCGCGATATCAGCCTTGGCGACGATCCGGGCATCAACGGCGCGCTGTGGGACGTAAACCGTATTGATATCACCGCCCAGCAGGGAACCTGGGAGCGCTGGACCGTCCGCTCGGAGATGCCGCAGTCGTTCCATATTGAAGGGGTGTCATTCCTGATCCGCAACGTCAACGGGGCGATGCCGTTCCCGGAAGACAGGGGCTGGAAAGATACCGTCTGGGTGGATGGCCAGGTCGAACTGCTCGTCTACTACGGCCAGCCTTCCTGGCCGCACTTCCCGTTCCTGTTCCACAGCCAGACCCTGGAGATGATGGACAGGGGATCGGTAGGGCAGATGCTGGTGAATCCGGCACCGTAAAACACTTTCTCCCTCTCCCTGTGGGAGAGGGTTGGGGTGAGGGCAACAGCCCGCACAATACCCCTTCATTTCCCCCGGTAAACCAGCGTATAATCCCGCTCCTTTTGTCTATTTTTTCTTCGGAAGCATTATGAGCGCTATTTCCCTGATCCAGCCGGATCGCGACCTCTTCTCCTGGCCCCAGTACTGGGCAGCCTGCTTTGGACCGGCGCCGTTCCTGCCGATGTCCCGGGAAGAGATGGATCAACTGGGCTGGGACAGCTGCGATATCATTCTGGTGACGGGCGATGCGTATGTCGATCACCCGAGCTTTGGCATGGCGATCTGCGGCCGTATGCTTGAAGCCCAGGGCTTCCGCGTGGGGATCATCTCCCAGCCTGACTGGAACAGCAAAGACGACTTTATGCGTCTGGGCAAGCCGAACCTGTTCTTCGGCGTGACCGCGGGCAACATGGACTCCATGATCAACCGCTACACCGCCGACCGTAAGCTGCGCCATGACGACGCTTATACGGCTGACAACGTGGCGGGTAAACGTCCCGACCGCGCGACCCTCGTCTACACCCAGCGATGCAAAGAAGCATGGAAAGACGTGCCGGTGATCCTGGGCGGCATCGAAGCGAGCCTGCGCCGTACCGCACACTATGACTACTGGTCCGACACCGTGCGCCGTTCGGTGCTGGTGGATTCGAAAGCCGACATGCTGATCTTCGGTAACGGTGAGCGTCCGCTGGTAGAGGTGGCACACCGTCTGGCGCAGGGCGAAGCGGTCAGCGAGATCCGCGACGTGCGCAACACCGCGATCATGGTGAAAGAGGCGCTGCCGGGCTGGAGCGGGGTGGATTCCCGCATTATCGATATGCCGGGCAAAATCGATCCTATCCCGCATCCGTACGGTGACGATTTGCCGTGCGCGGATAACAAACCGGTTGAGCCAAAAAAAGCGGAAGCAAAGGCCGTGGTGGTGCAGCCGCCGCGTCCGAAGCCGTGGGAAAAAACCTATGTGCTGCTGCCGTCCTACGAAAAAGTAAAAAGCGATAAAGTACTCTACGCCCACGCGTCGCGCATCTTACACCATGAAACCAACCCCGGCTGCGCGCGAGCGCTGATGCAAAAGCACGGCGAGCGCTATATCTGGGTTAACCCGCCGGCGATCCCGCTCTCTACCGAAGAGATGGACAGCGTGTTTGCTCTGCCGTACAAGCGTGTACCGCATCCGTCATATGGCAGCAGCCGCATTCCGGCGTACGAGATGATTCGTTTCTCGATCAACATCATGCGCGGCTGCTTCGGCGGGTGCTCCTTCTGTTCGATCACCGAACACGAAGGCCGTATTATTCAGAGCCGTTCCGAAGAGTCGATTGTTAACGAGATCGAAGCCATTCGCGACACGGTGCCGGGCTTTACCGGTGTGATCTCCGATCTGGGTGGTCCAACGGCCAACATGTACATGCTGCGCTGTAAATCGCCGCGCGCCGAGCAGACCTGCCGTCGTCTCTCCTGCGTCTATCCGAGCATTTGCGAGCATATGGACACCAACCACGAGCCGACGATCAACCTTTACCGTCGCGCCCGTGACCTGAAAGGCATCAAGAAGATCCTGATCGCCTCCGGCGTGCGTTACGACATTGCGGTGGAAGATCCGCGCTACATCAAAGAGCTGGCGACGCACCACGTTGGCGGTTATCTGAAGATCGCCCCGGAGCACACCGAAGAAGGCCCGCTGTCCAAAATGATGAAGCCGGGCATGGGCAGCTATGACCGCTTTAAACAGCTGTTTGATACCTATTCAAAACAGGCGGGGAAAGAGCAGTATCTGATCCCATACTTCATCTCCGCACACCCCGGCACCCGTGATGAAGACATGGTGAATCTGGCGCTGTGGCTGAAGCAGCGTCGATTCCGTCTGGATCAGGTGCAGAACTTCTACCCGTCGCCGCTCGCCAACTCGACGACCATGTATTACACCGGCAAAAACCCGCTGAGTAAGATTGGTTATAAGAGCGAAGACGTGGTGGTGCCGAAAGGGGATAAACAGCGCCGTCTGCATAAAGCGCTGCTGCGCTATCACGATCCGAAAAACTGGCCGCTGATCCGTCAGGCGCTGGAAGAGATGGGGAAAAAGCACCTGATCGGCTCGCGTCGTGATTGCCTGGTGCCTGCGCCAACGCTGGAAGAGATGCGCGAAGCGCGCCGCCAGAACCGCAACACGCGCCCGGCGCTGACCAAACATACCCCGATTGCGCATCAGCGTTCGAATGGTGTTGCGGGAACGAAGAAGAACGTAAAACGTTAGACCGGTTAAACCTGTAACAATACCCGGTGGCGCTGCGCTTACCGGGTCTACAGGTCTAACCCTCTCCCCTCCGGGGAGAGGGCAGGGTGAGGGGATTACCCGCCAAACTGATCCGGGTCCGGCCCAAGCCGCTTGCCCTGATCCAGCTTCGCAATTTCACCCAGCTCGTCTTTATCCAGGCGGAAATCCCAGACGTCGAAGTTCTCGGCGATACGCGATGGCGTGACCGATTTCGGGATCACCACCAGACCGCTATCCAGATGCCAGCGAATGACGATCTGCGCCGGGGTTTTACCGTACTTATCCGCCAGTTCACGGATGATTTTCTGGTCAAACACCCCTTCGCCGCCCTGGGCCAGCGGGCTCCAGGATTCGGTCTGGATCTTGTGCGTGGCGTTCCATGAATGAAGCTGGCGCTGCTGCATCAGCGGGTGCAGCTCAATCTGGTTAATCACCGGCGCGACGCCCGTTTCATCAATCAGGCGTTGCAGATGATGAACCTGGAAATTACAGACGCCGATGCTTTTTATCAGCCCCTCTTTTTGCAGTTCAATCATCCCTTTCCAGGCATCAACGTAATGGTCGATAGCCGGTACCGGCCAGTGCATGAGATAAAGATCGACGAAATCGAGCTGGAGTTTCTCCAGACTCTCCTGCAACGCTTCGCGGGGACGCTTTTGATCGTCGTTCCACAGCTTGGTGGTGATGAAAAGCTCATCCCGGGGAACGCCGGCGCTGGCAAGCGCTTTTCCCACGCCGTCCTCGTTTTTATAGGCGGCGGCGGTATCGATGGACCGATAGCCGACTTCCAGGGCTTTATGAATGGCGGAGACGACCTCGTCGTTACCGGCTTTCCATACACCTAGCCCCAGCTGGGGCATCACGTTGCCGTCCTGTAGCTTGATTACGGTTTGGTTTGCCATTTTTCCTCCTTCAGGTGCTCATCGCCGGAGGGAACCTCCGACGATGTGATGTGCATTAAGTCTGGACGAAATGTCAAAAAACGAAAGTCAGGATCCTAAAAACGCTTAGCGTGCCGCTTCGTAAATACGACGGCTGACGTCAAGGGTGATGTCGCCATGCTCGCCGATCTGCGTCATACCGTGTGCTTCCAGTTTCGCCAGCAGGGCAGGGATGGAGCTGCCGTCCAGGCCGTAGCCAGAGAGACGCGTTGGCACGCCCAGGCTTTCAAAGAAGTGACGGGTGGCTTCAATCGCGGCATCGATACGCGCATCGTCGGAACCGTCGGTGATGTTCCACACGCGTTCGGCGTACTGGAGCAGTTTGGCGCGTTTAGCGTCACGTTTTTCGTTCCACAGCGCAGGCAGAACCACCGCCAGCGTCTGGGCGTGATCCAGGCCGTGCATCGCCGTCAGCTCGTGGCCGAGCATGTGGGTAGCCCAGTCTTGCGGCACGCCTGCGCCGATCAGGCCGTTCAGCGCCTGGGTGGCTGCCCACATCACGTTGGCACGCACGTCGTAGTTTTCAGGCTCTTTCAGCGCTTTCGGACCTTCTTCAATCAGCGTCAGCAGAATGCCTTCCGCGAAACGATCCTGAATTTTGGCGTTTACCGGGTAAGTAACGTACTGCTCAACGGTGTGAACAAAGGCGTCGACCACGCCGTTCGCCACCTGACGCGCAGGCAGGGTATAGGTGTAAACCGGATCGAGGATCGCGAACACGGGCTGAACGTGTTCGTTCATAAAGGCCTGCTTGTCACCGGTGGTTTTACGGGAGATGACCGCGCCTTTGTTGGACTCTGATCCGGTGGCCGGCAGCGTCAGCACGGAGCCCATCGGGATCGCACTGCTGATGTCGCTGCCGCCCGTTTCCAGAATATGCCACGGGTCGATGCCGTCAGCATAATGGGCCGCCGCCGCGATGAATTTGGTGCCGTCCAGCACGGAACCGCCGCCCACCGCCAGCAGGAAGGTGATCTGCTCCTCGCGGGCGATTTTTACCGCGTTCATCAGCGTTTCATAAGACGGGTTAGGCTCGATACCGCCGAACTCGCGCACGTCCAGACCTTCCAGAGCGCTGTACACCTGATCCAGTACGCCGGTTTTTTTCACGCTGCCGCCGCCGTAGGTAATCAGGACGCGGGCGTCCGTCGGGATTTGCGCGCGCAGGTCAGCGATAGCGTTTTTACCAAACAGAATGCGGGTTGGGGTATGAAGATTAAAGTTGTTCATGGCTTGTTCCCTGTAGTGGGTAAAAAATCGTGGTGGCGCAGAAGGCAACCTGATGCTGCTCATTGTGGCGGGCAGGCGCTATCCTCTCAATGCACATTCCTGCCGATGTCTTGCCCATTTCTACAGCGCGCTGGAGAAACGGTAAGAAAATGCGCACACTGTCAGTGTCGGAAACCGTACCCGGAGTAACTGAAAATGAACCGTGATGCCATCTGCCGCCAGCTAACGTCGCAGATTAAAAGACTGATAGATAACGGAAATGATTCGGCTGAGCTGTTGCCGGATATCCGATTGCTCTACGGTACCCAGCCCGGCACGCGCACCCCGGTGATGTATCAGCCCGGCATCGTGTTTCTCTTTTCTGGCCATAAGATTGGCTATATCAATGAGCGCGTGTTCCGTTACGACACCAATGAATATCTGCTTCTGACAGTACCTTTACCCTTCGAATGTGAAACTTTCGCGACAGAGGAGGTACCGCTGGCCGGGATCCGCGTCAACGTCGACATCCTCCAGTTGCAGGAGCTGCTGATGGATATTGGGGAGGACGAACTTTTCCGGCCGTCGATGGCGGCAAGCGGTATCAACTCCGCGACCCTATCGGAGGAAATTCTCTGCGCGATTGAACGCCTGTTAGACGTGATGGAAAGGCCTCTGGATGCGCGTATTCTCGGAAAGCAGATTATCCGCGAAATTCTTTACCATGTGCTGCTCGGGCCGGGCGGCGGGGCGCTGCTGGCACTGGTAAGCCGCCAGACGCACTTTAGCCTGATTAGCCGCGTGCTCAAGCGCATTGAGAGCCAGTACACGGAAAACCTCAGCGTTGACCAGCTGGCGGCGGAAGCCAATATGAGCGTCTCGGCGTTTCACCATAACTTTAAATCCGTCACCAGCACGTCGCCGTTGCAGTACCTCAAAACCTACCGTCTGCATAAGGCGCGCATGCTGATGATCCACGATGGCATGAAGGCCAGCGCCGCGGCGATGCGGGTTGGGTATGAAAGCGCGTCGCAGTTTAGCCGGGAGTTTAAGCGCTACTTCGGCGTCACGCCGGGGGAAGATGCGTCGCGCATCAGAACGATGCAGGGCGCTTAGGCTTTTGATTCTCTCCCCGCGGGAAGAGAATCAGGATGGGGTATCAGGCGCTGCAATACTTCTTCTTAATCACCACCGCGATTGTGCCGACCAGGCCCGCAACCAGCAGGAATATCGGCAGCACCATCAGGAACGTCATCACCTGGTCTTCATGGCGCTTAACAAACGGGATCATGTTCAGCGCGTAGCCGAGCGTGGTGACCACGCCCACCCAGAGCAGAGCGCTCAGCCAGTTGAAGAACTGGAAGCGGCGGTTAGGGAGGCCTGAAATACCCGCCATGGTAGGCAACAGGGTGCGAACAAACGCCAGAAAACGCCCGGCAAGTAACGCCAGCAGGCCGTGGCGGTCAAACATGCAGGTGGCGCGCTGGTGATATTTATGCGGCAGCTGTGCCAGCCAGCCTTTCACCACGCGGGTGTTTCCAAGCCAGCGCCCTTGCAGGTAGCTCAGCCAACAGCCGAGACTGGCCGCAGAGGTGAGGATCACCATTGTCGGTGCGAAGTCCATCACGCCCTTGCCGATTAACGCCCCTGCGAGCAGGAGCAGGCTGTCACCGGGTAAAAATGAGGCTGGCAGTAGTCCATTCTCCAGAAACAGCGTCGCGAACATCACGAAATAGACAATCCCGACGACATGCGGGTCCGCCAGCGCGGCAAAATCGTGTTGCCAGAGCGCCGTGATGATATTTTGAATAACAGCCATGGACTTTCCTGTGGAACAGCAGATATAACGCTATTGTACTCCCAATTTTGCCTGTCGGGGTTGATCGCAGGCGCATCTCATACAGACTTTTCTGCTTGCGGTGTTCAGAATTGCGTCCGGGGAGTACATTTCAGTCAGCACTTTACACGATGCGCTCAAATCCTGCCGATAAATCCGCAATTAAATCGTCCACATTTTCCAGCCCGATATGCAGGCGGATTAAGGTCCCTTCGAAGTCCACCTCGCCGCCCGGGCGCAGGGCCGCAATCTGCTCCGGCTGGTTGGGCAGGATCAGCGATTCAAACCCACCCCATGAATAGGCCATGCTGAAGAGGGTAAAGTTATCCAGATAGCTTGCCAGTTCGGCGTCATTCAGGCGCTTTTTAAGTACAAATGAGAACAACCCGCTGCTGCCCGTAAAGTCACGTTGCCAGTATTCATGGCCTTTGCTGCCCGGCAGCGCCGGATGGTTAACGCGCTCCACCTGCGGATGCAGCGCCAGCCACTGTGCAATTTGCAGGCTGCTTTCGTGATGCTGACGCAGACGCACGCCGAGCGTACGGATGCCCCGGCTGGTCATGTAGGCGGTATCGGCATCCACCATCTGGCCCATCAGGTAGGCGTTTTCACGCAATTGATCCCAGCAGCGGGCGTTAGATACCGCCGTACCGATCATGCCGTCGGAATGGCCAATCAGGTATTTGGTCGCCGCTTGAATGGAGATATCGATGTCAAATTCCAGGGCTTTAAACAGCACACCTGCCGCCCAGGTGTTGTCGATCATGATGATCGCTTCCGGCGCTATGCTGCGCACCGCCTTCACGATGGCCGGGACGTCATGCACTTCCATGGTGATGGAGCCGGGAGATTCCAGGAACACAACGCGCGTGTTGGGCTGAATAAGCCCGGCAATACCGGCCCCAATCAGCGGATCGAACCAGCTGGTGGTGACGCCGAGCTTGCTGAGTATTTTGGTGCAGAAGTCCTGGCTTGGCTCGTAAGCGGTATTGGTCATCAGGACGTGGTCACCCTGTTCCACAAACGCCAGAATGGTATTGGCGACCGCCGCCGCGCCGCACGGGAACAGCGCGCAGCCCGCGCCGCCCTCCAGTTCGCACATGGCTTCCTGCAACGAGAAATGGGTTAACGTGCCACGACGACCGTAAAATAGCCCGCCCTTCGCGCGATTACGCGTAGCGATTTTTTTATCTTCAACGGTATCAAACACCAGCGAGGAGGCGCGCTGGATCACGCTGTTGACCGAGCCCTGAGTGTATTTCTTACTGCGTCCTGCCTGCACCAGCGTGGTCTCAAGCTGCTTTTTAGTCATGTTCGCTAACCCTATCTTTATACGTCTGGACGTCCAGACTACCACGATTGTCAGAATGTGCATCCGGATGCTTATCGAATAAGCAGAAAATATTATCAAAAATTCGCATAAGAAATTTTTACTGCGTAAGCGCAAGGAAAGTGAGCGAAAATTACGGCACTATGTAAATACTAATGAGAACTACTATCAATTCGACGACGTTTTGATATTATTACGTTCAGATTTTGTGATTTGCGTCCTGGAGATACAGAGTGGGTAATAATTTGATGCAGACGGATCTCTCCGTTTGGGGCATGTATCAACATGCTGACATCGTAGTTAAGATTGTGATGATCGGCCTGATTCTGGCGTCCGTGATCACCTGGGCTATCTTCTTCAGCAAGAGCGCCGAACTTCTTTCACAAAAACGCCGCCTCAAGCGTGAGCAGAAGCAGCTGGCGGAAGCCCGTTCTCTGGATCAGGCTTCTGATATCACCTCATCCTTCCATGCGAAAAGCCTGACTACCCTGTTAGTGAACGAAGCGCAGAACGAGCTGGAACTCTCCGCAGGCAGTGAAGATAACGAAGGCATTAAAGAGCGTACCGGCTTCCGTCTGGAGCGTCGCGTTGCGGCCGTGGGTCGTCATATGGGCCGCGGTAACGGCTACCTGGCGACTATCGGCGCTATCTCCCCGTTCGTCGGCCTGTTCGGTACCGTCTGGGGCATCATGAACAGCTTTATCGGTATCGCCCAGACGCAGACCACTAACCTTGCGGTCGTCGCGCCGGGTATCGCAGAAGCGCTGCTGGCAACGGCTATCGGTCTGGTTGCCGCTATCCCGGCGGTTGTTATCTATAACATCTTCGCGCGCATGATTGGCAGTTACAAAGCCACACTGGGTGACGTTGCCGCGCAGGTTCTGCTGCTGCAAAGCCGCGATCTGGACCTGAACGCCAGCGCCGTTAAACCGGTTCATGCGGCGTCCAAACTGCGCGTAGGTTGATTGTATGGCAATGCGTCTTAATGAAAATCTGGACGATAACGGTGAAATGCATGAGATCAACGTGACGCCGTTTATCGACGTCATGCTGGTTCTGCTGATTATCTTTATGGTTGCCGCACCGCTGGCGACGGTGGACGTGAAGGTGAATCTGCCTGCGTCCTCCAGCCAGCCGCAGCCGCGTCCGGAAAAGCCTATCTACCTGTCCGTGAAGGCCGATAAGTCCATGTTCCTGGGCAACGATCCGGTAACGGATGCCTCGGTTATTCCGGCGCTGGACCAGCTCACCGGCGGCAAGAAAGACACCACCGTCTTCTTCCGCGCGGATAAAACCGTCGATTATGAAACCATGATGAAGGTAATGGACACGCTGCATCAGGCGGGCTACCTGAAGATTGGTCTGGTCGGCGAAGAGAAAGCGGCCGCGAAGTAAAACGAAGGCTCTTGCAGCCTTGCCTGCCGGGTGGCGGCGTCGCCTTACCCGGCCTGCATTCCGCAACAATCATTGTTGTCTCACTCTGAAGGCGCCGTCGGCGCCTCTTCATCAAGCGCCACACAGGTCACGTTTGATGTACGGTAATTGCCTTCCGAGAGTTTACGGGTCAGGCGCAGGGTGGCTGTCTCGCGTGCCAGCAGGTACTGATAGTTCGCCTCCAGTCGCCCGAGGATCTTCTCTTTAAGCTCAGGACGCTGCTCAATAATGGCGTTCATCACTGCGCCGTATATCTCCTCCTTGGCCTGCAAGGCGTAAATCTCCCGACGGTTCTGCCATTTCAGGCGTACCAGCGTGGCCGGAATCGAAACCAAATCCTGCGTAATTCGCGTCATCTCGTCATTTTTTATCTTTTTCAGGGCGCCGAGATTCTGCTTTAAGATAAATTCATCGCTTTTTTTATCATCTAAAGTCAAATAAACGTTATTACCGCTATCATCATTCACGTTAATCTTCCCCCAGGTTATAAAAGATGGGATTGTTTTTTTCACGCGTAATTAAATTAAGCCAAATTTCATTGCCGGCTTCATTTATTTGCTGCGTTTTCTCGACCATTATTTGACTTAGCGTCTGGGCGTCTATTTCCCCTTCGGCCTGTAAATCATTCAGCAGATGAACTAAGGCTTCAATCTTGATCGCGCGAAATAAACGCTCTTTTAAATGGCGATCGTGCTCTTCCAGCACCATATTACGGGATTTGCCAGTGCGTGAAACACCAATTAATATGTCGGCTTCATAGTCGGAGAGTTTTCTTTTTCCTTGAGTGAAATTCGCCTCTTTATCTGCTTCCGTCGAAGGCTGTTCCACAAGCGTAATGTGGTACTTTGCCGGGACAAGATTGTCGGGCAGCATTTTAATTTCCTTTAATTTCAAAAGGGTGGGATTGGAAAAAGGGTGAGATTCGTTGACAATATCATGAGGCAATTTTAAAATCAAAAAAAATGGAGCCTACCCATGAACAGCATTTTCTTCACGGTCATAACGTTACTATTACTGACCGCTGGCGTGCTTTTATTGATGCAAGAGTTCAATAAAACGAAAGTGTCAAAAGACGTCAGTGAACCGCCGCAGCCTGAATTGATGTCGAAAGAGGAGGGGGAAGATCATTTCTCCGTATTGATGAACGCCGTGACGCCGGTCTGGTACTGGCGAGTAAATCACGAATATATCGATTTCCTCCATGCGACAATTAAGCGAATGAAAATGGCCGAAATTAATGATACGCCCGGCCTGTTCGACGCGCAGCGCCGCTGTAGCGACCTTAATTCGGCGGTCTATAAATATTACGACAATATCAAAAAGCGCTGTCTGAATGGCGAGAAGGTGTCGTACTCCGATTTAGATGTATTAAATCTGCGCCAGTGTTTTCGTGAGTTTAGCCTGGAAGCCTACCCGGAACTGGTCGCGCTGGTCTGGCCGGAGTATGCGCGTCCGGATGTAGATCCCAACGAGGTATAGTTGAGATATACTCAGCGCTGGTTTCGTTTGCAGACAGGATTTTATGGAACGCTTCTTTGAAAACGCAATGTATGCCTCTCGCTGGCTGCTCGCACCCGTCTATTTTGGTCTCTCCCTGGCGCTGGTCGCCCTGACGATTAAGTTCTTTCAGGAGATATTCCACGTCCTGCCAAACATTTTCTCCGTGGCAGAAGCCGATTTGATTCTGGTTCTACTGTCGCTGGTAGATATGACGTTGGTGGGAGGATTACTGGTGATGGTGATGTTCTCCGGTTATGAGAATTTCGTCTCTCAGCTTGATATCGCCGAGCACAAAGAAAAGCTCAGCTGGCTGGGGAAAATGGACGCCTCATCGCTGAAGAATAAAGTCGCGGCGTCGATTGTTGCAATTTCGTCTATTCACCTGTTACGCGTCTTTATGGACGCGAAAAACGTCCCGGATAATAAGCTGATGTGGTATGTGATTATCCACCTGACGTTTGTGCTGTCGGCGTTTGTGATGGGGTATCTGGATAAGATCAGTAAGAAATAAATTCACCACGCCCCCTCTCCCTGTGGGAGAGGGGGCGTGGTAAGGGCAGCAGGCCGCACTATTTATCCGACGACGCCTGCCACAAATTCAGCTCACCATCCGCAACGTGCTGGTCAATCCGCATCAGTTCATCTTCGCTAAAGCGCAGGTTATTCAGCGCCTGAACGTTCTCTTCCAGCTGCTCCGGGCGGCTCGCGCCAATCAGTACCGACGTTACACGCTCATCTTTCAACAACCAGCTTAGCGCCATCTGCGCCATCGTCTGCCCGCGCGCGTGCGCCATCTCGTTCAGCAGACGAAGGCTGCTCAGGTTGGCTTCCGTCAGCATTTTCTCCGTCAGGCCGCGCACTTTTTTCCCTTCGCGCTGCATACGTGAACCGTCCGGAATGCCGTTCAGGTATTTTCCGGTGAGCAGGCCCTGTGCCAGCGGGGTAAAGGCGATACAGCCCGTTCCGTTTTTCTCCAGCGCGTCCAGCAGGCCGGTCTTGTCGACCCAGCGGTTAAGCAGGTTGTAAGACGGCTGGTGGATCAAAAGCGGGATCTTCCACTCGCGCAGCAATTTGGTCATCGCCGCCGTGCGTTCCGTGGAGTAAGACGAAATGCCGACATACAGCGCTTTTCCGCTCTGCACCGCGTGTGCCAGCGCGGCGGCGGTCTCTTCCATCGGCGTGTTTTCGTCTACGCGGTGAGAATAGAAAATATCCACATACTCCACACCCATGCGGTTCAGGCTCTGGTCGAGGCTGGCGAGCAGGTACTTACGTGAACCGCCCGAACCATACGGTCCTGGCCACATGTCGTAGCCCGCTTTGGTGGAGATGATCAGCTCGTCACGATACCCGGCAAAATCCTCCCGCAGCAGACGGCCAAAATTCTCTTCAGCGCTGCCCGGAGGGGGGCCGTAGTTGTTGGCAAGATCAAAGTGGGTAATGCCGAGATCGAAGGCCTTACGCAGCAGCGCGCGCTGGGAATCGAGCGGCTGAACGTGACCGAAGCTGTGCCACAGGCCCAGCGACAGTGCCGGTAAGCGCAGGCCGCTTTTGCCGCAGTATCGGTACTGCATGTTTTCGTATCGGCCGGTGTAAGGGTGCCAGGACATGATGTCTCCTTTCTTGTCGGTGAATTTTCGAAACAACGTTTTCATTCTATGCCGACTCGATAACGAAAAAAGTATATTTTCTACAGTATCTGCCGATAACGAGGGGAGTACTCGCCTCTGGGCGAATTCACCCTCACGGCAAGGAATACTCAATGAAGATGCTTCGTAATTTCACCATCCGTTTCGTCATGCTGACGATACTGGGGATCTTTTGTGTCATGTGGGCAGGCGTGGGGCTTTACAGCACCTGGTCTCTGTCTCGTGTTTCTGATGGTAATGACGTTGACCGCCAGCTGGTCCGGCAAATGACGGTGCTGAGCCAGGGCAACGATCAGTATTTCCGTTTCGTCACCCGCCTGAGCCGGGCAATGGAAGTTAAAGCGGCGGGCGGCACGCCGGACCTGGCTCCTGCTCAGCAGGCGCTGGATAACATGAGTAAAAAGCTGGCAGAGATGAAAGCTATCTCCCCGGGCCCGATGGATGAAAAGGTGTCTGCGCAGGTGATTTCCACCTGGCAGGCGCTGCTCGATCAGGGCGTTACACCGCAGATGGCGCAGGCGAAGCAGGCGACGCTCGAAGGCTATCGTCAGCATGCCAACAACGTCACGCCGCCGCTAAGCCGTGCATTCGGGTCAGCGGCTGAGAACTTTAACAATACCGCGGCGAAGGCGCACGACAGCACGCGCGTGGTGGTCGACGGCCTCACCAGCATGACCCGGACGGTAATTATCACCGCCACGATCGTGGGTCTGCTGATCCTGCTGTTCACCGACCGCTACCTGGTGGCGATACTGGTAAAACCGCTGGATCGTATCCGTCAGCAGTTCCGCCAGATTGCGCAGGGCGACCTCAGCCAGCCGATTGAATCTTTGGGCCGCAACTGCGTGGGGCAACTGGTACCGCTGCTGAGTGCAATGCAGGACAGCCTGCGGGAGGCGGTCAGCACGATTCGTTCCGGCAGCGAGAATATCTGGCGCGGGGCAACGGAGATCTCCAGCGGGAATAACGATCTTTCTTCGCGTACCGAAGAGCAGGCCGCCGCGCTGGAAGAGACCGCGGCCAGCATGGAGCAGCTTACCGCAACGGTGAAGCTGAACGCCGAAAGCGCGCGCCAGGCCAGCCAGCTTGCGGATGTCGCCTCCAGCACGGCCAGCCGCGGCGGGTCGCTGGTGGAAGATGTGGTTACGACCATGAGCGGCATTTCGGACAGCTCGAAAA
>NZ_QFRV01000251.1:0-758 GCF_004136805.1 Enterobacter cloacae complex sp. GF14B | reverse complement strand
CAACCCTTCCTTTGTGTTTAGATTTCTTTACAACAAGAGACCCTCGGTCTCTTAATCCCTTTTCAGAAGTAAGAAGAAGAGAAGAAGAAATCTCTCTTGAAAGAGATAGATTGTACAATGAAGATCAATCAAAATTCCTTATTGAATATGCAAGTGGTTGACCAAGGAATCTTTTTGAGAGGATAAAACATTTCAGTTCAGAAAAACTCTTGATCTTTCGAGAGGATAAAACTGTTTGGGCAATAAAAACTCTCTTTAAAACATTTGAATGGCCGTTCATAAAACATTTGAATAGATATGTCTCTTGGAAATTATTTTCTGAAAATCCCCTCTGGTAATCAATTACAAGACTTATGTAATCGATTACAGGTTTTAAAAAAAATTTGAATTAAAACATTTTCAAACTGCTAGTAATCGATTACCAGAGAGCAAATCTCAAATTGAAAGGATAGAATTCTTTGGTCAAACCTTTTGTTTGTTTTCAATTTGGAAACTTCTTCCTAAAGATTCTAGAGATCAACTTGATCATATATCTTGATTTTCTTGGATTCTTGTCTTGAATAAAACTTAGAAGCACTTGATCCTTTGGCATCATCAAAACATCAAAACATCTTGCTTCTACATAGGAGTCATTTGACTTAATCCATCAACTAAAAAAAATTCTTCAAACTATTTCTCGTCCTTGGAAAATTCTTTTTGCAAGAATCAACTGCTTCTTTCATTCTTCCTCACTACGAGGCTATGAAAACAAGACAATG
>NZ_QFRV01000250.1:0-1607 GCF_004136805.1 Enterobacter cloacae complex sp. GF14B | reverse complement strand
CTCACCGCCGACCGGCACGCCGTGGGCGATGCGGCTGGCGTCAACGCCGTACTGCGCGCACAGTTCGGCGATGTAGTTGGCGGTTGCCTCCCCTTCCACCGTGGGGTTGGTGGCGAGGATCACCTCTTTGATGGTTTCCGACTCCAGGCGCTGCTCCAGACGATCGAGACCGATATCGTCCGGGCCGATGCCGTCCAGCGGGGAGAGATGCCCCATCAGCACGAAATAGCGGCCGGAAAACTGCCCGGTTTGTTCGATGGCGTAGATGTCCGCCGGACTCTCCACCACGCAAATCTGACCGTTTTCCTGACGACGCGGGTTCGTGCAGATGTTGCATACGTCCTGCTCGGTAAAGGTACGGCAATCCGCACAGTGACCAATTTCTGACATGGCGCGGGTCAGAGCCTGCGCCAGGCGCATCCCGCCGCTGCGGTCGCGCTGCAATAGCGTAAACGCCATACGCTGCGCCGACTTCGGGCCAACGCCCGGCAGGCAGCGCAGTGCTTCCATTAACTGCGTGAGCAGCGGACTGGTTTGCATCAGAATGGCATCTTAAAGCCCGGCGGCAGTTGCATACCGCTGGAAACAGAGGCCATTTTCTCTTTCTGGGTTTCGTCGATACGGCGAGCGGCATCGTTAAACGCGGCTGCAACCAGATCTTCCAGCATCTCTTTGTCGTCTTCGAGCAGGCTCGGGTCGATTTCCACGCGACGGCAGTTATGCGCACCGTTGATGGTCACCTTGACCAGACCGGCACCGGATTCACCCGTGACTTCCAGCTGAGCGATCTCTTCCTGCATCTTCTGCATTTTTTCCTGCATCTGCTGAGCCTGCTTCATCAGGCCACCCAGACCGCCTTTTCCACCAAACATAGGCTTCTCTCTTCTTTCACGTTAAGGATTACAACCGTAAGTCAGACTCACGATCAAATGGGGCGAATACTCTCTTCATCCAGATCGGCGTCGAAGAACCGGCGCAAGGTCTGGATGTTGTTATCCGCAATTATCGCCTCGCGCGCCTGCGCGAGCTTCTCTTCATAAATGGCCTGACGCCACTCGAGCGGCGTTTTAACCGCCGGATTATCATCTTCAATGATAGTCAATTCAACCGGCACACCCTGTAATGCGGTAAGCGCCTCGGCCAGCGCCTTTTGCGCGCCAGGGGAGTTGAGGTGCCGCTGCCCAGGGCGCAGGTGCAGACGCACCTGATTACCGTCCTGCTCTTTCCAGGCGTTCAGCGCGACCTGCTCAACCAGCTTCGGCAGCTGGAGTTTGCTGACCTCGGCGGCCCAGGCGTCGCGCTCGATGGACTCTTCCGCAAGCTTCGCGGACAGCTCCGGCGTTTTTTCATGCTCCAGCGCCTTTTTCAGCGCTTTTGGCGTGGCGACCACTTCCTTGACCGTTTCAACAACGGTAGTCGCCTTCCAGCGGTATGCCTCTTCTTTCGCCGGGGCTTTTTGCTCGAGCGCGGACGGTGCCGGACGCGATTGCACGCGCTCCGTTACCGAGGCCAGTCGTTCAAGCGCGGCGTTGTTCACCGGCCGCGCTCTTGCAGGCGCTGCCGGTTCACTCTTTTTTGGTTTGGTTGCTCCCTGCGCACGTTGCAAC
>NZ_QFRV01000249.1:0-1613 GCF_004136805.1 Enterobacter cloacae complex sp. GF14B | reverse complement strand
AGACCGCCAGCAGCAGACAGGCGACGACCAGCAGGGCGACGCTGGTGAGTAAACGACGTGACGGGGCCATCATGCGCCACCCCCGCGTCTGCGTCGTACCAGGAAGATCAGCACCGGCGCGCCGATAAAGGCGCTGACCACCGAGACACGCAGTTCGCCCGGCACCAGCAGGCGGCCCAGCACGTCGGCAAACAGCAGCAGGGCAGGGGTCGCCAGCAGCGTTACCGGGAGGGACCAGCGGTGATCCGCCCCCACCAGCCAGCGCGCCATGTGCGGCATCATCAGGCCGATAAAGGCAATCGGGCCGACTACGGCGGTCGCGCTGCCGCACAGCACGGTGATGGCAAGCAGGCCCGTCAGCTGCGTACGCGCCACGCGGTTGCCGAGGGCGGTCGCGGTGTCACTGCCGAGGCTCAGGCTGTTCAGCGCCCGGCTTAAACAGAGCGCCACGGCGGCAGCGACGCTCGCCGGGATCACCACCACTTTTAAGGTTTCAAGGGTACGAATATCCAGCGAACCCGCCTGCCAGAAGCGCAGCTGGTCATACACGTCCGGGTTGAGCAGGGCGATGCCGTTGGACAAGCCTTCCAGTACCGCCGCGAGCGCTACGCCCGCCAGCGTTAAGCGTACCGGGCTGAGCTGTCCGCCGCCCTGGCTGCCGGTAAACGCCACCACCAGCGAGGCGGCCAGCGCGCCGCAGAAGGCCATCACCAGCTGTTCAGACGGAGAGGTGAAACCAAACAGCGCCGCGCCGAGCACAATGGCGAAACTGGCACCAGAGTTCACGCCGAGAATGCCAGGGTCCGCCAGCGGGTTGCGGGTGAGGGTTTGCATCAGGGCACCGGCAAGGCCGAGCGCACCACCGGCCAGCAGGCCGGCAAGGGTGCGGGGCAGGCGAGCGTCGAGCACGATGGTGCAGTCGGCGCTCTGACAGGTACCGGATAGCGCATCGACAATAACGGACGCGGGCAGCGGTTTTGCGCCGACCAGCAGGCTGAGTGCAATCGCAAGGATTAGCAGTAGCAATAAAACGGGCACGGCAAGGGCGCGCACCGCAGAAGAGGAAAACGACATAGCAACATCCATGATTTGATAATGATAGTGATTATCGTTATCTATCTTATTTGGCTATGTTAGCATGTGCGCCCATGGAATGGGTAGAAATAGACTCAAGGCTTTGTCATGAATCAAAAATCCTGGCTGCTTAACCTCAGCCTGCTCAAAACACACCCGGCGTATCGCGCCGTTTTTATCGCTCGCTTTATCTCCATTTTGTCCCTCGGTTTGCTTGGTGTGGCCGTGCCGGTGCAAATCCAGACCATCACTCACTCCAGCTGGCTGGTAGGGTTATCCGTCACCTTAACCGGCGGGGCGATGTTTATCGGCCTGATGGTGGGCGGCGTGCTGGCGGACCGATACGAGCGTAAAAAGCTTATCCTGCTGGCGCGCGGCACCTGCGGGGTGGGCTTTGTCGGGCTGTGTCTGAACGCCATGCTGCCGGAGCCGTCGCTGGTGGCCATTTACGTGCTGGGATTGTGGGACGGCTTTTTTGCTTCGTTAGGCGTGACGGCACTGCTGGCGGCCACGCCCGCGCTGGTCGGGCGCGAGAACCT
>NZ_QFRV01000248.1:0-1620 GCF_004136805.1 Enterobacter cloacae complex sp. GF14B | reverse complement strand
TGGAACTACCCGATCCAGATCGCCCTGTGGAAATCCGCGCCGGCGCTGGCGGCGGGCAACGCAATGATCTTCAAGCCGAGCGAAGTGACACCGCTTACCGCCCTGAAGCTTGCTGAAATCTACACCGAAGCGGGCCTGCCGGACGGCGTGTTTAACGTCCTGCCGGGCGTAGGCGCGGAGACCGGCCAGTACCTGACCGAGCATCCGGGCATCGCCAAAGTCTCCTTTACCGGCGGCGTCGCCAGCGGCAAAAAGGTGATGGCGAACTCGGCGGCCTCGTCCCTGAAAGAGGTGACGATGGAGCTGGGCGGTAAATCCCCGCTGATAGTGTTTGACGATGCGGATCTGGATCTCGCGGCAGATATCGCCATGATGGCCAACTTCTTCAGCTCCGGCCAGGTGTGCACCAATGGCACCCGCGTGTTCGTGCCCGCGAAGTTCAAAGCCGCGTTTGAGCAAAAAATCGTTGAGCGCGTGGGCCGCATCCGCGCGGGCGATCTGTTCGATGAAGCTACCAACTTTGGTCCGATGGTCAGCTTCCCGCACCGGGACAGCGTGATGCGCTACATCGCCAAAGGCAAAGAGGAAGGCGCGCGCGTGCTGTGCGGCGGCGACGTGCTGAAGGGCGAAGGCTTCGATAACGGCGCGTGGGTGGCCCCAACCGTGTTCACCGACTGCACCGACGAGATGACCATCGTGCGCGAAGAGATCTTCGGCCCGGTGATGTCCATCCTCACCTATGAGTCCATTGAGGAAGCGATTCGCCGCGCCAACGACACCGACTACGGGCTGGCGGCAGGCATCGTCACGACCGACCTGAACCGCGCCCACGGCGCCATTCATCAGCTCGAAGCGGGCATCTGCTGGATCAACACCTGGGGCGAATCCGCCGCAGAGATGCCGGTGGGCGGCTACAAGCACTCCGGCATTGGCCGTGAGAACGGCGTCATGACGCTTCAGAGTTACACCCAGGTGAAGTCCATCCAGGTTGAGATGGGTAAATTCCAGTCCATATTTTAACCGGGAGGTTTATTTGCAATTTGACTACATCATTATCGGGGCCGGCTCTGCCGGCAACGTACTGGCAACACGACTGACTGAAGATCCAAACACCACCGTCCTGCTGCTTGAGGCGGGCGGGCCGGACTACCGCTTTGACTTCCGCACCCAGATGCCTGCCGCGCTGGCCTTCCCGTTGCAGGGCAAGCGCTACAACTGGGCGTATGAAACCGAGCCAGAGCCTTTCATGAACAACCGCCGCATGGAGTGCGGACGGGGTAAAGGGCTGGGCGGCTCGTCGCTGATCAACGGCATGTGCTACGTGCGCGGCAATGCAATGGATCTGGACAACTGGGCGAAAGAACCGGGTCTGGAGCACTGGAGCTATCTCAACTGCCTGCCCTACTACCGCAAGGCAGAGACCCGCGACGTGGGGCCGAACGACTACCACGGCGGCGACGGTCCGGTGAGCGTCACCACCTCTAAGCCGGGTGTGAACCCGCTGTTTGAAGCGATGGTGGAGGCAGGCGTGCAGGCGGGCTACCCGCGCACCGACGATCTCAACGGCTATCAGCAGGAAGGCTTTGGCCCGATGGATCGCACGGTCACGCCGCAGGGCCG
>NZ_QFRV01000247.1:0-1628 GCF_004136805.1 Enterobacter cloacae complex sp. GF14B | reverse complement strand
AGCGGCGTGAAGGCGCGCTTTGCGCTCGGCGGCATCACCGGCAGCCTGGTGGATCTGCACGAGAAGGGGCTCATCGAAAAGCTGCTCGACACCCAGTGCTTTGACGGCCAGGCAGCGGCCTCGCTGGCGCGCAACCCGAACCACGTGGAGATCTCCACCAACGTCTATGCCAACCCCGGCAGCAAGGCGGCAAGCTGCGACCAGCTCGACGTGGTGATCCTCAGCGCTCTGGAAATCGACGTCGACTTTAACGTCAATGTCATCACCGGCTCCGACGGCGTGATGCGTGGCGCATCCGGCGGACACTGCGACGTGGCGGCGGCAGCCAACCTGACCATTGTGGTCGCGCCGCTGCTGCGAAGCCGCATCCCGACCGTCGTGAAGCGCGTTACCACTCGCCTCACGCCGGGGGAGAGCATTGACGTGCTGGTCACCGACCACGGTATTGCGGTCAACCCGGCGCGCCCGGAGATCCGCGAACGACTCATGGAAGCAGGGATGAAGGTTGTAGATATCAACGCGCTGTATGAGCGAGCGATTTCGTTGACAGGCGTACCGAAACCGATTGAGTTCACCGACAAAATCGTCGGGGTGATCCGCTACCGCGACGGCAGCGTGATCGACACTGTGCGACAGGTGAAGGAGGAAGTATGACTTTTGCGACACCCGTGCGGGCGGGTGTCAGCCTGGAGGAACTGCTGGCGGCGAAAGAGCGCCGCGCAGCCCGCCAGGCTGACTGGCTTACGCACTATCAACAACCGGTGATCTCCCTCACGCTGGTCACGCCCGGGGAAATCAAAGACAGCCTGCGCTACCGCAACACCATGGGGGTGGCGTTACAGATGTGCGACCAGCTGCTGTGGGAAAACCGCTGGCAGGTGCTGGACCGCCAGGTGCTCTGGCTACCCACCGGACCTGAAGCATTGTGGTGCGTCGCGCATCCGGCGGCGGAAATTAAGGCGCACTGTGCAGAACTGGAGCAGACGCACCCGCTCGGCAGACTGTGGGATCTGGACGTGATCTGCCCTGAAAACGGCCTCGTGGGCCGTCAGTCGCTGGGTTCACACCTCAGACGCTGTCTGATTTGCGACGAGCCCGCCCACGCCTGTTCCCGTTCGCGCCACCATCCCGTTGAGCAGGTGGTTTCCCGCGTGGAGAAGATGATCGATGACTGGTTTGCTCGCGACTAAACCGCGCCCGGTTGACGTGCCTGCGCTTGCCGAAGCGGCGCTGTGGCAGGAGCTGGAGCTGACGCCCAAGCCGGGGCTGGTGGACAGGCTCAATAACGGCTCGCATCGGGATATGGACCATGCCTTGTTTGTCCGCAGCATTATGGCGATTACGCCGTGGTTTGCCCGGTTTGCGGAACTGGGTGAAGCACATGCGGCCAAACCTGCCGATCGGCAGTTGCGGATTCTCCGCCCAATGGGAATGGCCTGCGAGCAGGCAATGTACGCCGCCACGGGCGGGGTAAATACCCACAAGGGCGGTATTTTTGCTCTTGGTTTGCTCTGCTTCGCCGCCGGTCGTGTGAAAAATATCTCTGCGGATAGCCTCTGTTGTGAGGTAAGTAACATCTGTCGCGGGCTGGTGGCGCGGGAGCTGGCCGGGCGCAGCGGGCAGGCAAC
>NZ_QFRV01000246.1:0-1650 GCF_004136805.1 Enterobacter cloacae complex sp. GF14B | reverse complement strand
TTTGTCTCTCACAAGCTCTCTAATGCGTTGCCAGCCCTTTGGGTATGTCTGGGTGAAGTTGCTATTCTTTTTCGCCTCCTCGTGCTCTTTAGACGCCCTCCTGTCGATTTCCTGTATTTCTTTCTGCCTTAGCTTTGCTTGATGTTCTGAAGCTACGATCATCTTTATCCCTCGGTGTCTTTTTGATAGGACATTTTTGTCCCATCATAGGACGCTAGATGTCCTATGTCCAGCCACATGCGGACACCAGCTGTGTCCTCACGTGCGGACACCAGCTGTGTCCTATCAGAAAAAATCAATCTTATAAAAATCAATTACTTGTTATTTATCTCTATTCTCTTCTATGAAAACCAACAGACAACACTGAAGTTCAAGGTAGCTCCCTCCCTCCGGTCGGGCATTTTGAGGGTCAGGGTTCGCCATAGGCGACCGCTTTAGCGGCTTGACCTTGACGATCAAAATGCCCATTGAACCTTGTATCTGGTGATGGCTCGCATCGTGAGCCATCACCATGACTGACGGTTTTTAGGGGTTTCGGGGCGCAGCCCTGAACCAGTCACGTAGCGCTAGCGGAGTGTATACTGGCTATGTTGTATTTGGCTTCAGAGCGTAAGCAGAACCTACAAGTTCTGATGATCTGGTGCCTCCTCGCTCACTCGGTCGCTACGCTCCGGCCGTGAGGCTGCGGCGGGCACTACTGAATCAGTCGTGCTGGCTTGATACCGTCAATGACGAGCTTGCGAGTTTATTTATCATTGACGGCGCACTGTTGGGTAAACTATCCCTGGTGCGAGGTGGCGCGTGGCGCCGCCTTGCACTTGGTAAGCGGTTTTTGTTTTTTTATTATATTAACCGGTTCCGGATAATGGTTATACTTTCTTTCATTATTACTGTCGCCGCGTAACAAACCTGCGCATATTAATATTAAGCATAATCTATTTATTTTTATTTTAATCTTCATTTCATTCTCCTATTTTTATTATTATTCCATTGCTGGAATGGAATAATAATATTTAAAAAATAGGAAAAGCAAATATATTTAATATAAATATAAATATATTTGCGAGTGGTTTTGTTTTTATTTTAAGTTGTTGTTTTTAATTGTTTTATTTATTTTATAAATCAAGATCTTTTTGATCGGCAGGGGTCGTTCCGAGCCGTCAAGAGTCGCTTCGCTACTGCTCTTGACAGCTCTCCTCTCCAGAAAACATAGCCATTATTCGGCGTTTTATTTCTCCATCTTTGTTCACTAACGTCTTGGTAACAAAGGCTGAGTAGTCTTTTGATGTGTTATATCCCTTCCAGACTTCGTGAGGGTCTAAGGCGTAAGCACATACCTTTCCAGCAACTGGTATTCTTACCAGGGCACCCTTCTCCTCCAAATAATCTAACCAACGACGAATTGTCCGAGTAGAAACACCCATCTGATTAGCTAAAAATTGCTGGTCGCAGACCACTGCACCGCATGTAGGATCTATGTGTTCAGCGAAAAATGAGTAAAGACCTATAGCGGCAGCACCCTGTTTGTCTCTCACAAGCTCTCTAATGCGTTGCCAGCCCTTTGGGTATGTCTGGGTGAAGTTGCTATTCTTTTTCGCCTCCTCGTGCTCTTTAGACGCCCTCCTGTCGATTTCCTGTATTTCTTTCTGC
>NZ_QFRV01000245.1:0-1653 GCF_004136805.1 Enterobacter cloacae complex sp. GF14B | reverse complement strand
AGCTAAGTTTCTTTTTGAGAACATTATCACAAGATTTGGTTGCCCTTTTGAAATTGTTAGTGATAATGGTACCCATTTTATAAATGAGGTAATAAGAGAGCTTACCACGACCTTTATGATATCCCACCATAAGTCTACACCTTATTACCCGCAAGCTAATGGACAAGCCGAGAGCACCAACAAGACTCTAATCTCTATTTTAACCAAGACGGTAGAAGCTCATCGCACTGATTGGGATTTGAAGTTGACATCTGCTCTATGGGCTTATCGTACTGCTTATAAAGTGGCTATTAATTGTACGCCATTCAAAATGGTATACGGCCAAGAAGCGGTTATGCCTTGGGAGTTTGTCATTCCTAGTCTTCGAGTAGCTTCTCAAGAAGGTTGGGATGGTAACCCCTTAGTTGAGCGATTATATATCCTTGAAAGGCTAGATGAAGAGAGGCAATTAGCTGTGCAAAATGCACTTGTGGAGAAAGATAGGAGGAAGAAATGGTTTGACCGTCATCTAAAGAACAAAGATATCAATGTTGGTGATAAAGTCCTTATGTATGGAGTGCGTAACGAAAAGAAAAAGTTGAAATATGCGGGAAAAGGACCATATAGAGTATGTGAGATCACCCCACAAGGAACCATTCGTGTGGAGACTCTTGATGGAGTTGAAACCATTGGATTCCTCAATGGGAGCAAATTTAAAAGATACTATGATCCTTTAATCCAAGAGGAGTTGTGTGCCATCCATACAAAAAAGGCAGCCAAGGCACAAATAGAATTGAAGAAGATACAAGCTCAAGCTGAGGCTAAGGAGCGACAACAACGTATAAGACAAAAACGAGAGGCTAACCTTGGAGTCACACATGCATTCCACGTTGAAATCGACGAGGATTGGTTGGACTCTGACACACCTCTACGATACCCTATTGAGCTAAACAACACCTATGGAAAAGTTCTATATAATGCCTTATTGGACACGGGTGCCAAATATAATCTGCTATCATATGGGGTGTGGTGTCAGTTAGGGAAGCCACCTCTGTCTGAGAGTATTATCCAAGTCAAGGGTGTCAACAAGAAAAAAACTTTGGTTTTTGGAATCTGGCACACTTCTGTCAGTTATGACAATGGGGTTGTAGCTCAAGACTTTTTGGTCATGCTTGTTGGAACTATGGAAGGTCATATATCACTTCTCATAGTCACGAAACCATGAGTGATGTGGAATTTTGAGCCAGTTTTAATCAATTTTGGGTCTTTTTTTACCATTTTATAACCATTTTTGGTCATTTTTATCCCAAAAATGCCCTCTTTTGCCCGTAAAAAGCCCAAACGAGCTGGAAAAAATCCCTAAAATTATGGGAAAATCCCATTGGGATTAAATTTCATCTTGAACCTCATTTTACCACTTGCCAAGCACTCTGGATGCATCTCTTCCGCCCGCGCATGAAACCTGCTATTTTTGGTCGAGATCGCCCCGCAGCATTGAACTTTCTAGGCAAAACGAGCGTGCCACTTCAAAACACTTGACATTTGTACATTCCTAAATCAATTATGCATGATTTAATGTGTTGAAAAATGCCAAGGTGCCACTCCCCGGCCTCGCTTTCCCGGGAAGGTATGGCATCCGTTTTCCATATATCACACTATGTACATTGTAGCTTT
>NZ_QFRV01000244.1:0-1672 GCF_004136805.1 Enterobacter cloacae complex sp. GF14B | reverse complement strand
AGAGAACATTAGGGCTGCTTGTGAAGGTGATAGCCAATTCCTATGGAATAGAATATCAACACACTTTTGCCATAGTAGACTTTGGAAAAACACTCAACTATGAAATCATATTGGGAAGACCTTTCATGCGATAGATACAGCTTATCTAAGATTGGGGAAACAATTATCTGTACCTGAAGCAAGTGGGATCTATAACAAGAGTAAATCTAAAAGATCACACTTATAGAGATGTCTTGAAAACAACCACACAAGAGTTTGATTCAGTCTCTTCGACTAAAACTAAGCTTCCATCATGGTTAAACAAAGATACTCCTATTTGGATGTCTGGAGCTTTAGAAAATGGAAGCTTAAGACGAGAAAAATGTATCCTCGAAAGAGACTACACAGATGAAGCATATATAACTGAACCCTTTACGGAGCATTTGTTTGAGCCATTTGAATGGGCTCAAATTTTGGCAACAATGGATGTGTGTGTGAATACAAATGATCTCAACCCTTCACATTGAAGATGAAATTCAGGAACCCAAGACTTATTGAAAGCTCAACAAGTATTTTCAAACCTGTATTATGATGCTTTTGATGATTTTGAAGAACATTCAGCTACATCCAATGATTCTTGATGAGAAAAAGAACACGTGAGAGCCCAATTGCTTCTAAAAGGAGGAGAGAAAAAGTTTTTTGACTTTCCAAACCAAAAACCATGGAGACAAAAATGGTATAGAAGGAAAAGAGAAACAAAAACCTTGAAATAGACCTATGCCATCAGTCTCCAGTAAAACACAATTCCTGATGCAGATAGATGCAAATGATTGTGTCAAGGACAAAATAACTGGCAGATATCCTTCAAAAAAAAACTCAGAAATGTCTCAGACATTGAGAAAAGCAAGGAAGGGGACTCAAGAAAAATCACAAAATAAGAAACCACTCATGACCAGAGTCGAGCGGAAAAAGAAATACCAAGAGTTGAAAAAAGATCTAAAGGAGATATACACAACCGAAATGGAAACCACAGAAGAGGATGGTAAGGATGTAATGCATGTTCCATCCCATTACAAAAAGTATACTCTCCAAGATCGAAAAATCATTGCGAAAAACCTGTTAGGGAACTACCTACACAGGGCAAGTCCTATGAAGGGCCTGAAAACGCTTAAAAGATAGACCTGGTTGAACCAGGAGAAGAGCCTAGACTTGCTTACAGTACAAATGACCTTACAGAAGAAGAAGAAGAGATTTTGCTGAGCGTGCTAAAAGAATACCAAGATATCTTTGCTTGGCCTTATAAGGATCTCAGGGGTGTTGATCCAGAAATTTGTCAATATACCATACACATGAGAGATGATGCGAAACCAAGTATGCAGTATCAAGAGATGATGGATGGTTGGATGGAATTCACATCTGCATCACAGTATAATCAAAGCATCATAGCACAAATGCATTTGTAGATATTGGTGCTTGAATGAATGCAGTCAATTATTCCACTGACAAGAAAGCTACAAATCATTCCTTAGCATCGGGAATATCTTCTATCAAAGGATGCAACAAATACCCAACACTGCCATTGGGAGTGGTTAACTTGAATGTGATAGTAAATGGATTTCCAAGCCCTCATCAATTTATATGCATACCAGATGAACATACCAATGAAACGACGATTCTTGGAATCTTATGGATG
>NZ_QFRV01000243.1:0-1685 GCF_004136805.1 Enterobacter cloacae complex sp. GF14B | reverse complement strand
AACTTGCATCTTTGTGCAAATGAAAACAAATACATTCCTATTATAGAACAAGCACATGCTGGATTAGCTAGAGGTCACTTCTCTAGTGAGACCACCGCAAGAGCAATCTTAATCGAAGGCATATGGTGGCCAACACTTTTTGCAGATGCCAAAGAATATGTTCAAAGGTGTGATGCTTGTCAACAAGCAAAAATGCCAACACGTGTAGATAGCATGCCCTTAAGACCAATGATGGGGGCTAGAGCTTTCGCAAAATGGGGTATAGATTTTGTTGGGCCAATACAGCCACCTGCTTATAGAACCCAAGCTCAATATATCATTGTAGCTACGGACTATTTGACCAAGTGGGCCGAGGCTAAAGCAACTCAAAAGAATGATGCCAGAACCACTACTGCATTCTTATATGAGTATGTATTCACAAGATATGGACTGCCAATAGAAATTGTCAGTGATTGGGGAACTCATTTCCTCAATGAGGTAATCGAGTATTTGCTTAATGAGTTTATGGTCATCCATAACAAATCAGCTCCCTATCACCCACAAGCAAACGAACAAGCTGAGCATACGAATAAAATTCTTAGCTCGGTGCTGACTAAAGTGGTTAGTTTAGGAAGGACAGACTGGGAAATGAATCTCCATGCTGCTCTATGGGCTTATCGAGTTTCATTCAAAACAACTTTAAATGCTACACCCTTTAACCTTGTTTATGGTCTTGATGCCATACTGCCAATAGAATTTCTATTGCCGACATTAAGGGTAGCAAGAAATCTTGAGTGGATTGGACATGAATTGTCAGAAAGACATGAAGATTTGGAAAAGCTATATGAGCAAAGGCTAATTGCTATAGCTCACACTATGCACAAAAGCGGAAACAAAAACAGTTTTTTGATTCCCACTTAATCACAAAAATCTTCAAGAAAGGGAACTTAGTTTTAATCTATTCCCTTAAGCAACACATTCCCAAGTTTAAGAAAAAGGAAAATGGACCATTTATCATTGAAGATGTATCCAAGTGGAGCAGTAAAATTGTCCACCCTAGATGGTGAACCAATGGCTAATTGGATTAGTGGATTTCGTTTAAAGAAATACAATTTGCCACCAACCAATGAATTGCTAGAGAGAATGCATACAGCTAAACAAAGGAAGATGAAGCGATAGCAGGTTATTGATGAAGCCCAAGAGGAAGCTAGGCTTCGGGTACTCAAGTGTAAAGATGCTCTCAAGAATCAACAGATACCGATTCCCATCAACACTTTGGAACTAGATGATCGACAATGGGAATTACCTAAAGATGCAGTTTCAATAGATGATGAGACTAGTTAGACGGAATGGACCTGCGCATCAAAGTACAGCTCAACAATCATAGCACAAATGCTTTGGTCGACACAAGAGCTAGAGTAAATGCAGTCAGTTATTCCACGTACAAGAAAGCAACAAGTCAAGCGTTGACGGTGGGAATAGAGACTATCAAAGGATGAAACAAGAACCCAACACCAACATTGGGAGTAGTCAACTTGAATGTGATAGTACATGGATGTTCATGTCCTAACCAGTTTGTATACTTACTAGATGAACACAGGAATGAGACGATGATTCTTGAAATTCCCTAGATGCGGACATACAAGGCAGTACTAGATTGGGATATAAATCATCTCAAGCTATCACCTAAAGGCGGACAACTCATT
>NZ_QFRV01000023.1:0-59962 GCF_004136805.1 Enterobacter cloacae complex sp. GF14B | reverse complement strand
ATTTGCCTGGCGGCTTTAGCGCGGTGGTCCCACCTGACCCCATGCCGAACTCAGAAGTGAAACGCCGTAGCGCCGATGGTAGTGTGGGGTCTCCCCATGTGAGAGTAGGGAACTGCCAGGCATCAAACAAGTGAAGAGGCCATCCGCAAGGATGGCCTTTTTGCGTTTGTTTGCTGAAAAACGGCAGGCCGTAAGGCGAAGCCGCCATCCGGCAACTCAGAGCGCACTATCCACATTCAAACGACGCAATTGCCGCTGATGGAAACGCCCAAGGATCAGCACCGTCGTTAACGCACCAAGCAGCGCGCAAAACATATCAGACTGGGTATCCCATGGATCGCCCTGCGTCCCCAGAAAATCATCCGCACCCTGTCCCATCGCCAAAGCAGCCCACCACTCAATGAGTTCATAGGTGGCGCTAATGGCCAGAGCAACACAGCACACCAGAAACCCCGTCATCTTATGTCCACGAACATACCCACCGCGCAGCAGAATTTCTCGCGCTGCCAGTGCGGGAACCAGCCCCTGGAAGAAGTGACCGAGCTTGTCATACGGATTTCGGCTAAGCCCGAGCATCTCCTGAACCTCAAAACCAACCGGAACCTTTGCGTAGGTGTACATTCCACCAACCATCAGAATGATGGCGTGGAAGAAAACCAGAGTATAGAGAAGGGGAGTCAAAGGGTATCGCCGGTGTGTGGCAAGCAGAAGTGGGATGATGATAATGACGGGCGTCACCTCCATCAACCAGGTGACGCGATCGCTCGTGAACAGGCCGGTATAAAACAGGATCAACAGCAGGAGCAGTGACCCGACTTTTAAAGCAGATAAGGTCATATCATTTTCATTGTCAGGAAAAAAAATCACTATTACCTGACAGAAGGGAAAATTCAATGCGTAGCGGGGACAGAAAAGCAAAAACCCAGCCATAGGCTGGGTTCTTTAAATAGTGGTGCCCGGACTCGGAATCGAACCAAGGACACGGGGATTTTCAATCCCCTGCTCTACCGACTGAGCTATCCGGGCAACGGAGCGCATTAAACCGCAATCGCGCGCGATCGTCAACATTATTTCGGGAAAAGCTGTTCAACTGCTTAAGTTTGCGGCAATCTGTCCGTTTGTGTCCTGGAATTGCACAAATCTTCCAGACAGTTCAGGCAAGATGTGACAATGCTGGCGGTAAGAGGAGGGCAGTATGGCAAACGACTGGCTTGAGCTGCGTCAGCATGCAGAAACAGGTATTGAGACAATTAAGGCGCATTTCGAAGGACATGCTTTTGATCCCCACTGGCATGATAGCTATCTGGTCGGAATAACCCTTTCCGGCACGCAGCAGTTTCACTGTCGCCGTGAACGCCACCGTAGCCAGCCGGGCGATGCTTTTTTACTTGAGCCCGGGGAGATCCATGACGGTGATGCACCGGTAGAGGGGGGCTTTACTTATCTGACCTTTTATCTGGATGAACACTGGCTCACCCGTACGCTTCAAGGGCTGTACGACTCTACTCCCGGGAGCTACACCCTCCACTTTGCCCAAACGCTGACGCGAGAGCCTCAGTTGGTGCGTGCTATCGGTGATACATTTGCCTCGTTGCATAACGATGAGATGAAGATCGTCCAACAGAGCACAATGGATAACCTGCTCTCTCAGATAACTACCCACTGCCACTGGCGTAAGAAACTCCCGTCGCAATTACAAAGCTCCGCTGTGGCGCATCGTGCCCGCGACTATCTCTATGCGCATATCGGCGAGAACGTGGGGGTATCAGACCTTGCCCGCGAGACGGGTACGGATCGCTTTACCCTCACCCGCTGTTTTAAACGCGAATTTCACCTGGCACCGCACGCCTGGCTTATCCAGCTGCGACTGGCAAAGGCCCGACAGATGCTGGCGTGTGGGGAACTGCCTGTTGATGTTGCGACGGCAGTGGGTTTTGCCGATCAAAGCCATCTTGGTCGCTGGTTCCAGCGTGCATACCGTATTTCTCCGGCACACTACCGCCGGTTGTGCACAAACCTTCCAGACGTTTCCAGAAAATAACGGCACATTCGTGGCTCTAATAAAAAAGGAGTCACCTGTGAATTTATTACCCTTCCTGCTGTTTGCATTTGTCGCCTCGATTACACCGGGGCCAACCAACATTCTGGTACTGGCTAACAGTCAGCACTTTGGCGTAAAAAATACGGTTCCTGCGATCCTGGGCGGGTGTATTGCCGCCAGCGCTATTGTTCTGGTTTCAGGCGCTGGGGCAGGAGAAGTGTTACGCCAGTATCCACTGATACGTCAGGTAATGAGCTGGGCGGGTGTGCTGTGGCTTTCCTGGATGAGCTGGCAGCTGTTTAGCGCCCCGGCCGCGAATCTCTCCTCCAGAAGTCACGTCCGATTTACCGCGCGGGCGGCGGCGTTACTACAGGTTGTAAACCCAAAAACATGGATGATGGCGCTGGCAGTTGTCAGCCTGTTTGCTCCGGCAAGCGACCATGCATTACGGGATATTACGCTGATGGCGCTATGGTTTCTGGCGATCTCCGTGGTCTGTTTGTTGTGCTGGGCGTGGCTGGGGAAGGCGGTGAACCGGATTTTCCGCACCACCGTGGCGATGGTGCGATTTCAGCGCGCGATGGCGCTGTGTTTGTTTATTTCCGCCTGGATGGGAATGCTGGCTTAGGTCAGTGCACCACCCATACGACACTGCGCGAACCGCAAAATATCTTCCGCCAGACGGTGCGCCGTATCCACATCCGCCTGGCTACGGTTCACCAGCATGCGGCTCAGGCAACCTTCCAGCACCAGCTCCATCTGCTTCGCGACCATTGCCGGATCATCCACTTCAAGTGTGGTCAGCAGCTCATGTGTGAACTCGTGCGCGGCTCGTTTTTGCTGATCTGCCAGTTGATGGATGGGGTGCCCAGGATCCGGATAGTAGGTGCAGGCGGCGATAAACAGACAACCTGGGTAACGGTTGTTGGTAACACACTCCGTCAGTGCGGTATAGCGCGCCAGCAGCTTTTGCTCGGTGGTCAGTTCTTCATTCAGCATCAGCTGCCTGCGCCAGATATCCACCTGCTGGCTGAGATAGCGCAGGGCATCGTACAGCAGCGCCTCTTTATCCGGCCAGAAGCGCTTAAGTTCATCCAGAGGGTAATCGATACGGTCGGCGACCATCTCAAGCGTGGTGCTGGCGATCCCTTGAATCTCAAGCAATTGCAGGGCTTGTCCCAGTACGTCTTCGCGTTGCACGGTTATCTCCTCCGCTATTCCCAACGGTTTGTCCCGTCTAAAGTGTTGTTTACGGTTGGCGATTGCGCAAATGCGCGTTGAATGCCGTCGCGTCCATAAACCCGGTTACACGCTGCGTCGGCTGTTCTTCCCCCTGTTCATTGAAGAACAGGATGGTAGGCAACCCGAGCACGTTAAGTTGCTTCAGCAGAGCCTTATCCTGCGTGCTGTTGGCGGTAACGTTCGCCTGGAGCAGAACGGTATCGCTCAGCGCATGTTGTACCTGCGGATCGCTGAAGGTGTATTTTTCAAACTCTTTGCAGGCCACGCACCAGTCGGCATAGAGATCGAGCAAGACCGGTTTGCCTTTCGCCTGCGCCAGGGCGTGGTTAAGGTCATCTACGTTTTTAATCTGTATAAAATTCAGATGAGCCTGCGTTTGACCTGCCGGGGTGCCAAACGCCCAGTCCTGTAGCGGACGGACGCTCACCAGCGCGGCCGCCAGCAGAAGGATCTGTAGCAGGCGCATCCACGGTTTCTTCGCCCCCAGACTCACGATAAACGCCCAGCTGAAGAAGGCCACGCCGAGCATCGCCCAAAGACGTGTACCCCACACATCACCGATGATGCGCTCCAGCAGAAATACCGGCAGCGCCAGAATGACAAAACCAAACGCGGTTTTCACCGTCTCCATCCACGGGCCGCTTTTCGGCAGCAGACGATTGCCAAACACCGTCACCAGGATCAGCGGCAGGCCCATGCCGAGCGCGTAGAGGTACAGCGTGCCGCCGCCGAGCCACAGGTTGCCGCTCTGAGCAATGTATAACAGGATGGCGCTCAACGGCGCAGTGGTGCAGGGGGAGCAAATCAGCCCGGCGATGGCACCCATGGCGAACACGCCGCCCGCAGAGCCACCCTGCTGACGGTTGCTCATCAGCGTCAGACGGGTTTGCAGGGAAGAGGGCAGTTGCAGGGTGAACAGGCCAAACATCGACAGCGCCAGCAGAATAAACACCGCTGACAGTCCGATAAGCACATAAGGATGCTGAAGGGCGGCCTGGAACTGCAACCCGGCAGCGGCGACCACGAGGCCGAGCGCCGTATAGGTTAACGCCATGCCCTGTACATAGATAAAGGCCAGCAACAGCGCACGGGCGGTGGAAAGGCGTTGTTTACCGCCCAGCACGATGCCAGAGATAAGCGGGTACATAGGCAGTACGCAGGGCGTAAAGGCGATGCCGATACCAATCAATAACGCCCAAAGTGCTGAGAACGGAAGGTCTGAAGTGGCTTCGACTGCGCCTTCACCCTTCACCCTGGCCCTCTCCCCTGAGGGGAAAGGGGAGGCAGCGGCTTTCACTTCGCTAAGCGGAACGACCTTTGTTTCAGGTGGGTAACAGAATCCGGCGTCTGCGCAGCCCTGATAGGTGACCGTTAATGTGGCACCTTTATCGGCATGGTTCACCGTGACGGGCACGCTTAAGCGCTGGCGATAAATTTCACTCTTACCGTAGAACTCGTCCTCGTGCCACACGCCAGCGGGCATCTGCAATGCGCCGACGTTCGCCTTTGCCGGCGTGATGCTGACCTGCTTGCGATAGAGGTAGTAACCCTCTTTCACCTGCCAGGTGAGACTGAGATCGTGCTGGTTTTGCTGAAAGTCGAAAACGAATGCCTGGTCGGCAGGAATAAAGTTCGAACGGCCGGGTGCGTCAAACAACCCGGCAAAAACTGACGTGCTGCACAGCAGCAGGATCAGCGTAATGAAGCGTTGAGCCATGAGAGATAATCGTTATCGCCGTGGACCACTGGCAGCACCAGCAGCTCCGGGGTTTGGTATGGATGATGAGACTTGAGGCAGTCGAGGAGCGCCTGCTGGTTTGTCAGGTTGGTTTTGAGCAACATCTGGACTTCGTACTCTTGCTCCAGCTTGCCTTCCCAGTAATAAAGGGAGGTGGCGCCGGGAAGAAGCGTGACACAGGCAGCCAGTTTTTCGGCCAGCACTTTGGCGGCCAGATCCTGGGCAGAAGCTTCATCAGGGGCGGTGCACAGTACAACAACAGCATCAGGCGTGTTCACAAGTCGACCTCCTCATCACGAAAGTCTTCACTATATCACGCAAGGCGGTTGGTCATTAATGAAACGGGCCGCAGAGCGGCCCGTTTTTAACTATTTTTACAACGGCTAATCGTTTACAGCACAATGCCGCCGATGATAAAGCCGAGGATCACGCAGAGCGTAATCGCCACCACGCCCGGGATGAGGAACGCGTGGTTAAACACGTACTTACCAATACGGGTTGAGCCGGTGTCATCCATCTCAACTGCGGCCAGCAGGGTTGGGTAGGTTGGCAGCACGAACAGGGCGGAAACCGCTGCAAAAGAGGCAATCGCCGTCAGCGGCGTCACGCCCAGCATCAGTGCCGCAGGCATCAGCGCTTTGGTGGTCGCAGCCTGGGAGTACAGCAGCGTCGCGGCAAAGAACAGCACTACTGCCAGCAGCCACGGATAGTTGTGCAGCAGGTCGCCTGCAACGGTCTGGATATCGCTGATGTGCGCTTTCACAAAGGTATCACCGAGCCACGCCACGCCCAGCACGCACACGCAGGCGCTCATACCGGATTTGAAGGTGCTGGCGTTCAGCACTTCACTGGTGTCGATTTTACAGGTGATGCTGATCAGCGTCGCGATGGTCAGCATAAACACCACAATGGCTTCGTTACGCGGCAGAACCGGGTTCTGGATCAGACCTACCGTGTCGCTGATGGCGGTCGCGTAGAACATCACGGCGACGATACCAATCAGAAACAGCAGCACGGAGCGTTTTGCATGCGGCTTCAGCTCGAAGACCTGGCTACCGCGCAGGCTCACTTCACCTTTTGCCAGACGCTCCTGGTAAACCGGATCGTCTTTCAGCTCGGCACCGAGGAAGTTACACAGCACGGCAGTGATCATTACCGCAATCAGCGTGACCGGAATACAGATTGCCAGCAGCGTCAGGTAACTTACGCCCATTGGCTCAAGGATGCCCGCGAAGAAGACCACCGCCGCGGAAATAGGCGAGGCGGTAATCGCAATCTGGGAGGCGACCACGGCAATAGAAAGAGGGCGAGACGGGCGAATACCCTGCTCTTTCGCCACTTCGGTGATGACCGGCAGCGTGGAGAAGGCAGTATGGCCAGTACCGGCGAGAATGGTCATAAACCAGGTCACCAGCGGGGCAAGGAAGGTGATGTATTTCGGATGGCGACGCAGCATACGCTCCGCCAGGCTCACCAGGTAGTCCATACCGCCAGCGACCTGCATGGCCGCGATAGCAGCAATAACCGCCATGATGATTTCGATAACGTCAAAAGGGATTGCGCCGGGTTTAATCTGAAAGATCAGGGTAAGTACAAGCACTCCGAGACCGCCAGCAAAACCGATGCCGATTCCCCCGAGTCGTGCGCCCAAATAAATCGCCAACAGGACGATGACGAGTTCTGCTCCAAACATAAAGACCTGCCTTGCTCATTAACAAGTTGATATTGAATTGTTGTGTTTTGGTAACGCCCATAAAGAAAAAAGGCACGTCACAAGTGACGTGCCTTTCGGAAGCTTAGCCTGAACGGTTACTGTTCGCTTTCATCGGTATATCGTTTCGCTTTATATGCCGGGTGCATCAGGTTCTGGGCGGAGAAGATATCGTCCAGTTCGGCTTCGGTCAACAATCCTCGCTCGAGAACCACCTCACGTACGCTCTTACCGGTTTCGGCACAAATCTTCCCGACGATATCGCCGTTGTGGTGGCCGATGAAGGGGTTGAGGTAGGTGACGATGCCGATGGAGTTATAGACGTAGCCTTCACACACTTCTTTATTCGCGGTGATGCCGTTAATGCATTTTTCCAGCAGGTTGTAGCAGGCGTTGGTCAGAATATGGATAGATTCAAACATCGCCTGGCCAATCACCGGCTCCATCACGTTCAGCTGGAGCTGACCGGCTTCGGAAGCCATGGTGACGGTCGTATCGTTACCAATAACCTTGAAGCAAACCTGGTTCACCACTTCTGGCACCACCGGGTTCACTTTAGCTGGCATGATGGATGAACCCGCCTGCAACTCTGGCAGGTTGATTTCATTCAGGCCAGCGCGCGGACCGGAGGAGAGCAGGCGCAGGTCGTTACAGATTTTGGACAGTTTCACCGCCAGACGTTTCAGGGCGCTGTGCACCATCACGTAGGCGCCGCAGTCTGAGGTAGCTTCAATCAGGTCTTCCGCAGGCACAACCGGCAGGTTGGACACTTCAGCCAGCTTCTGTACCGCCAGTTGCTGATAGCCATCTGGCGTGTTCAGGCGTGTACCGATGGCGGTTGCGCCCAGGTTCACTTCCAGCAGCAGTTCGGACGTACGCAGCAGGTTTTTCGTCTCTTCGTTCAGCAGCACGTTAAACGCGTGGAATTCCTGTCCGAGGGTCATTGGCACCGCGTCCTGCAACTGGGTACGGCCCATTTTCAGGATGTCCTGGAACTCAACGGCTTTACGCTGGAAGCCATCGCCCAGCTGATTAATCGCGTCGACCAGTTTGACGACAGAGGCATACACCGCGATGCGAAAGCCGGTTGGGTAGGCGTCGTTGGTGGATTGACATTTGTTAACGTGGTCGTTCGGGTTCAGGTACTGGTATTCACCTTTCTGATGACCCATCAGCTCCAGGCCGATGTTTGCCAGCACTTCGTTGGTGTTCATGTTGACAGAGGTGCCCGCGCCGCCCTGATAGACGTCGACCGGGAACTGATCCATGCATTTGCCGTTGTTCAGCACCTCATCGCACGCGGCGATAATCGCATTTGCAGCGCTTTTAGGAATGGTTTGCAACTCTTTGTTTGCCAGAGCCGCGGCTTTTTTTACCATCACCATGCCACGCACAAATTCAGGGATGTCGCTGATTTTGCTGTTGCTGATGTAGAAGTTTTCAATCGCTCTCAGAGTGTGAACACCATAGTAGGCATCCGCTGGAACTTCCCTGGTACCCAACAAATCTTCTTCGATACGAATGTTGTTTAACATGTGAACCTTCTTTTCAAGCTGCCGATGGATTGTACTAAACACACAGTATATATGTGGTTTTGAATATTTTATGACCGACGATTATTCCCTCAATCGGCCAGATGTTCGAGATCATATGCTGATGATAGCGAATTGCCGTAAGCTGGATCACTTATTATCGACCCGATTTCATGATAATTATTAATCTGTGAAATATGTCACCGCTTTAATATTTCCAGAAAAAATATCCGTGCAAACCGATTGAAATTTGGCTAACCGTCGCCATCTCTTATCTACGCGCTTCGCGAACACATTCAGTCAGGGCCAGAAGGCACCTGCCATACAGGAGATGCCAGTGCGCTGGATACCATTTATTGCTTTCTTTCTTTATGTTTACATTGAAATTTCGATTTTCATCCAGGTTGCCCATGTGCTGGGCGTCCTGCTGACGCTGATTCTGGTGATCTTCACCTCCGTCATCGGCATGTCGCTGGTGCGCAATCAGGGTTTCAAAAATTTCCTGTTAATGCAGCAGAAGATGGCCGCAGGCGAAAGCCCGGCCGCCGAGATGATCAAAAGCGTGTCGCTGATTATTGCTGGTTTGCTGCTGATCCTGCCGGGCTTCTTTACAGACTTCCTCGGCCTGCTGTTGCTGTTGCCGCCGGTGCAGAAGCACCTGACCATGAAGCTGCTGCCGCATCTGCGTTTCAGCCGTATGCCAGGCGGTGGTTTCAGCACCGGCCCGGGGGATACCTTTGAAGGGGAATACCAGCGTAAGGATGAGCAGCGCGACCGGTTAGATCATAAAGACGATCGGTGAGTTTCTGGCCCGGTGGCGCTCGCTCACCGGGCCTGCGGAGCTTGCCGCTTCGGTAAAAACACCCACAGTCCCGCCAGCATGACGATGGCGTACACACTCTTCCATCCCACCATCGCCAGCAGCATCAGGCACAGGACACACCCGACAGCCGCCAGCGCCTTAAAGCGTCCTTTCAGTAGCCGACAGCCCGCCAGCATGCACAGCAGGTAGATCATGATGAAAATACCGTTGGCGTAGACAATCAGCGCGTCAAGGTTGATGTCGAGGAGATAAATGGCCAGGGAACTCACCACGCAGCAGCCCAGTACGGTATTCAGCGCATTCACCGGAAGCTGACGCTTTGACAGGCGTGAGAGGGGGCTATCCGGTTTATAAAGTGCCTGAGACCACACCAGCCGGGCGAAGCTCTGAATATAAATGTTGAGGCTGGCAAAGCAGGCGAGATAGCCAATCACGCAGGCTACCCACAGGGCTTTAACACCAAACAGCTGCACCACGATGCCCGGCAGCGACGCGGCGGCGGCTTTCTCTTCACTGAACGCGTTGAAGTGCAGCACCAGTACGGTACAGGCCCAGTACACTGTGCCCGCCAGCATCAGGCCAATCATCAGAGCGCGGGGAAAGTCACGCTCGGGCTGTTTAAACTCGGATGCCAGATGAGCGAACGCCTCCAGACCGACGAAACACCAGAACATGACGGATAGTGCAGCGAAAAGCTGTGCGTGGTCGATGTCGTTAATCGCGGGGAAAGGAATATCCGCCACCGTAATGTCACCCGCAAACCAGATGGCGACGATCAGCGCGACAATTAACACGGCGACCAGCGTTTGCAGATTGGCGCTGGAACTGGCCCCTCGCGAGCCAACCCACCAGACAATCGCCAGCGTACCGATTTCAGCCAGCAGCAGTTGTTCATCGTGCCAGCCAAACAGCGCCTGTCCGAAGCCGGTTGCGATATGCAGGGCTGCCGGAAGGCCAACGGGTATCACCGACAAAAATAGCCAGCCGGTGACACGCTTCATCCGCGGCCCAAACGCCATGCCGACAAAATGCGCTACGCCGCCTGCGCTCGGGAAGTGCCGCCCGAGTATGGCAAAGACAATCGCCACCGGAAACACCAGCACGATCAGCACCGGCCATGCCCAAAGACTGTTATTGCCGGCAACCAACGCCGCCAGCGCGGGAACCGCAAATACCCCCGTGCCTAATAAAGACGTTGAGAGTAAGCCAATGCCCTGCGCCAGCCCCAACTCCTGCCTGAGTCCACTCATTTACCTCGTCCCGCCACCATCAAAAGAGAGTGGATGGTAACACTTTCGCAAATTTTTTTTCGATTACCCCTTGAAGGGGTAAAAAGCTATCCCCATCTCTCAGGGCACTAGCCGGAAAACCGCATGCGGACCGGCGTCATCCATAACTGATAATGACTTTCTCAAAGGAGAGCTATCAATGAGTATTCGTCCGTTACATGATCGTGTGATCGTCAAACGTAAAGAAGTTGAAACCAAGTCTGCTGGCGGCATCGTTCTGACCGGTTCAGCAGCAGCAAAATCAACGCGTGGCGAAATCATCGCTGTCGGTAAGGGCCGCATCCTGGAAAACGGAACTGTGCAGCCACTGGACGTTAAAGTTGGTGACATCGTCATTTTCAACGATGGCTACGGCGTAAAATCCGAGAAGATCGACAATGAAGAAGTGTTGATCATGTCCGAGAGCGACATTCTGGCAATTGTTGAAGCGTAATTAACGCACGAAAACTGTACGAATTTGAGGAAATAAGAACATGGCAGCTAAAGACGTAAAATTCGGTAACGACGCTCGTGTAAAAATGCTCCGCGGCGTAAACGTACTGGCAGACGCAGTGAAAGTCACTCTGGGCCCGAAAGGCCGTAACGTAGTGCTGGACAAATCCTTCGGCGCGCCAACCATCACCAAAGATGGTGTTTCTGTTGCACGTGAAATCGAGCTGGAAGACAAGTTCGAAAACATGGGCGCACAGATGGTGAAAGAAGTTGCCTCTAAAGCGAACGACGCTGCCGGTGACGGTACCACCACCGCGACCGTACTGGCGCAGGCGATCATCACCGAAGGCCTGAAAGCCGTTGCTGCGGGCATGAACCCAATGGATCTGAAACGTGGTATCGACAAAGCCGTCGCTTCCGCTGTTGAAGAACTGAAAGCGCTGTCCGTACCGTGCTCTGACTCTAAAGCCATTGCTCAGGTTGGTACTATCTCCGCTAACTCCGACGAAACCGTAGGTAAACTGATCGCTGAAGCGATGGATAAAGTCGGTAAAGAAGGCGTGATCACCGTTGAAGACGGTACTGGTCTGGAAGACGAACTGGACGTGGTTGAAGGTATGCAGTTCGACCGCGGTTACCTGTCCCCATACTTCATCAACAAGCCAGAAACTGGCGCTGTTGAGCTGGAAAGCCCGTTCATCCTGCTGGCTGACAAGAAAATCTCCAACATCCGCGAAATGCTGCCAGTGCTGGAAGCCGTTGCGAAAGCAGGCAAGCCGCTGGTAATCATTGCTGAAGACGTTGAAGGCGAAGCGCTGGCGACCCTGGTGGTTAACACCATGCGTGGCATCGTGAAAGTGGCAGCGGTTAAAGCACCTGGCTTCGGCGATCGTCGTAAGGCGATGCTCCAGGATATCGCTACCCTGACCGGCGGTACCGTGATCTCCGAAGAGATCGGTATGGAGCTGGAAAAAGCGACTCTGGAAGACCTGGGCCAGGCGAAACGCGTTGTGATCAACAAAGACACCACCACCATCATCGACGGTGTGGGTGAAGAAGCCGCTATTCAGGGCCGTGTTGGTCAGATCCGTAAGCAGATCGAAGAAGCAACTTCCGATTACGACCGTGAAAAACTCCAGGAGCGCGTAGCGAAACTGGCAGGTGGCGTAGCGGTAATCAAAGTCGGTGCGGCTACCGAAGTTGAAATGAAAGAGAAGAAAGCACGCGTTGACGACGCCCTGCACGCGACCCGTGCTGCGGTAGAAGAAGGCGTGGTTGCTGGTGGTGGTGTCGCGCTGGTGCGTGTAGCCGCTAAACTGGCTGGCCTGACTGCTCAGAACGAAGACCAGAACGTGGGTATCAAAGTTGCGCTGCGTGCAATGGAAGCTCCGCTGCGTCAGATCGTGTCCAACGCCGGTGAAGAGCCGTCTGTGGTTGCGAACAAGGTGAAAGCGGGTGAAGGTAACTACGGTTACAACGCGGCAACTGAAGAATACGGCAACATGATCGACTTCGGTATCCTGGATCCAACTAAAGTGACCCGTTCTGCTCTGCAATACGCGGCATCTGTAGCTGGCCTGATGATCACGACCGAGTGCATGGTGACCGACCTGCCTAAAGGCGACGCGCCTGACTTAGGTGCTGCTGGTGGTATGGGCGGCATGGGTGGCATGGGCGGCATGATGTAATCATGCTGTTCTGAACCTCTCAGAACGAGCCCCGGGCAGCAATGCCCGGGGTTTTTTTATTATCTTCTACTCAAACGTGCCTTTCACGCACACCACGCCTTCACGCACCATCTGGCGGCCTTTCGCCCAGACCTCACGGAGCTTCAGGTCATCCGTCAGCACCAGGAAATCGGCATCGCATCCGGGCGCGATCCGCCCTTTATGCTCCAGACCGAGAAACTCCGCCACGTTACGCGTAAATGGCAGAAGTGCCTCCTCCAGAGGCAGGTGATACCGGCCGACCAGCTGCTGTAGCGTATCAAGCAGGGACTCAAAATCCGCCACGCCAATGCCAACAAGATTACCGTTTGCGTCAAAATTCGGCTGGCTGCCGTTGCCATCCGAGCTGAGCGTGAGCCGGTTAAACGGCACCTGCGCGTCACGGGCCGTCGCGATGGCGGTAGCGGCATCAATGGGCTCACTGATGCTGGTGGTGATGTCGATGTACCCCCCTTCGCGGGCATAGTCCAGTGCGGCGTGGAACAGTGCCTGGGCGCGGTTGACGTGGGTTGGCAGCAGCTTCGTGCGAGGCACGTCGGCGTTATTCAGGATGTTAAGCAGTGGCTCCAGCAGTTTAGGGCTGTTGCCGAGGTGAAATACGGATATCCCCGCTTTGGCGCCCAGCAGCCCGCCGACGCGTGACTGGGCGGCCATATTCGCGAGCTGGTCATCTGCCGGTGCGGAAGAGCGATGGTCAGAAATCGCGCATTTCACGCCAATGATTTTATCAATTAGCGCCACATCCTTTTCGATACTGCCAGTGATCGTCGGAGAAGGCAGGCCATACGCGCCTGTCAGCATCCATGCGCTGATCCCTTCATGCTCAAGTGCCCGCGTTTTCGCCAGCAGCGACTCGGGATGGCGGGTCACGCCGTCGGTGCCCAGCAGGCCTACAACGGAGGTGATGCCAGCCGCCACCAGCGCAGACAATCGTACCTCTGGCGTCCGGGTGTGGGGACCGGCTTCACCGCCGCCGCCAATCAGGTGTACATGCTGATCGATAAACCCCGGGCAAACCACCGCTCCGGCGAGATCGCTTTCAGGGCAGTCTGGCCTCATTGTGGCGTGGCCAGCTTTTTCGACTGCGACGATTTTTCCTCCGGCAATCAGCAGATCGCAATGCCCAAGATCCTCGGGAGCGTAAAGCTGCGCATTGCGGAAAAGGTGCGGTTCCAGCACTGAAAAATCCATTTTTATCTCCTCAGAAGAGTAGTTGCATCACCCACATTGAGAGCAGGGCGTTAATGACGCAGACAGCGATGATGTGCGGATAATACTTCGGGTTGACGCCTGCGGTGCCAAGGCAACGGCCCGTGTTTTGCACCGGATTACCCATCAGATAGATGGCGGGCAGCAGGATGGTGGCATCGTGACCGTTGAGCGTGCCGGCAGCGACCAGACTGGCGCAGACCCCCACACCGCCCCCCATGCTCATCACCGAGGCCAGAAGAACCGTTGCCGCCGCACCCGGAAGTCCCCACAGAGCCATGATGGGCTCGCATACCCTGCCGACAATATCCAGCAGGCCGGTTACCTTGAGCGCCTGAATGATAACAAACGCCATGACCACGTTCGGCAGCAGGCTGGTGGTGGCGATGGTAAAGCCGCGGCGGGCGCCATCGATAAACAAGTCCATGATATTTTTACGCGACTGGGCGATCATTTTTCCTCCTGAGCGCAGCGAACTTCCATGTGGGCGATCCACAGTCGCAGAAAGTTCGCGCCAACAAATTTGAACACCAGAATGACGGCAAGCGGCGTGATTACCGGGACGGTAATAAAGGTAAAGAGTGCAGCGCCGGAAGAAAAATAGTTGGTAATAATGGCGCTACCGCTGGTCTGGAAGGTGGCGAAAATGGCGCGCTCATGGTCAGTAATCGCCCCTTCGTTGGTCAACTCTTTGGTCATCCCTGCGGCAGCATCAGTATTTTGCAGGTTGGCGATAAGCGCCAGAGAGCAAATGCCCGGCACGCCGAGCAGCGGGCGCAGAATGGGCGTCATAAGCTGTTGTGCGGCGCGCAGCCCGCCCAGCCCCTCGGTAACGGCAATGATCCCGAGCGATAAAATGACCGAGGGCGCCAGTTCAAGGGCAAACAAAAACCCATCTTTCGCTCCCGTGCCGCCCTCGCCGCGAAACGTCAGCGCACCGTTCACCGGTCCAAAGCTGCCGTTCAGGACGGTAAAATCCAGCACGCGCCACCATTCGGTACTTTTGGCGAAAAAACCTGAGAAAAATACGATGGTGAGCACGAACGCCAGATAGCCCACCCAGGTTACTTTTTCCTCTCCTGAGGATGATGCACTCATGAAACCCCCTTTTTTGAGTCGCGTACAAAAGTTGTACGTCGCATCACTAAAAACGATCGGGGGCTAAAACACGATATCCCAAAGGTTATTATCAGAATTCATTTAAGATGTCGGAGGAGTGCCAGCGGAATCTGGCTCGCAGAAATGCTCAGCATTTTTCTTTTGGTCATCTTTTTAGTATAAGGTTTACACGCGGACAACTACTGTCCAGCTTATTGAAAACGAGGAATAACATGCGCATAAAAGTCTGTGCAGGGATTGTAGGTGCAGCATTGCTGCTGGCGGGTTGTAGCACCAGCAATGAGCTGACGGCAGCGGGCCAGAGCGTTCGCTTTGTGGAAGATAAGCCGGGCAGCGAATGCCAGCTGTTAGGCACCGCCACTGGCGAGCAAAGCAACTGGATGTCGGGGCAGCACGGCGAAGAGGGCGGCTCTATGCGCGGTGCGGCCAATGCCCTGCGTAATCAGGCTGCGGCAATGGGCGGCAACGTGATTTACGGGGTGAGCAGCCCGACGCAGGGGATGCTGTCCAGCTTTGTGCCAACCGCCAGCCAGATGAACGGCCAGGTCTATAAGTGCCCGAACTGATATAACCGTTTGATGGTGCTGCCGCTTTATCTCCAGGGCAGGTAAGCGTAGCGCCACCTGCCTTTTTACTGCTGACGCAGCTGCAAATCCAGCGGCGTCTTACTCGGCTCTCCGCCAATCTCACGTGCCAGCTTCGGCACCATATAACCTGAAACCAGCGTTAACAGCTCGCGCATAATCTTCCGGGCCTCTTCATCTGTCACCATGAAGTGCGCCGCGCCCTGGACGCGATCCAGAACATGCAGGTAATAGGGCATAACGCCCGCATCAAATAAGGCATTGCTGAGATCGGCCAGCACGCGGGCGCTGTCGTTCACGCCGCGCAGTAATACGCTCTGGTTGAGCAGCGTCACGCCTGCCTTTCGCATACGCGCCATCGCCGCACGAAAGTCCGCGTCAATTTCATTCGCGTGGTTGATATGATTCACCAGCAGCACCTGCAAACGGGACTGCTCCAGGCGCGTGACCAGGGCGTCGGTGATACGCGCCGGGATGACGATCGGTAAACGGCTGTGAATGCGCAGACGCTTAATGTGCGGGATGGTCTCAAGCTGAGTCAGCAGCCAGTCCAGCTCATGATCTTTTGCCATCAGCGGATCGCCGCCGGAAAAAATGATTTCATCCAGTTCCGGGTGTGCCGTGATGTAGTCCAGCGCCACCTGCCAGTTGCGCTTATTGCCCTGGTTTTCGGCGTACGGGAAGTGGCGACGGAAGCAATAGCGGCAATTTACCGCGCAACCGCCCTTAACCAGCAGCAGGGCACGATTGCGGTATTTATGCAGCAAACCCGGTACGACACTGTTCTGCTCTTGCAGCGGATCGGTGCTGTAGCCGGGGGCGGTAATAAACTCATCCTGAGAGGTAAGCGTTTGTTTTAATAACGGATCATCAGGATTGCCCTTTTCCATTCGGGCAACAAACGCGCGGGGAACGCGCAGGGCGAAAAGGCGTTTCGCCTCACGACCTGCACGCAACGCTTCGTGCTGTTCGAGGTCTAAAAGACGCAGCAATTCATCAGGACTGGTGATTACATCGGCAAGTTGCGATAACCAATCTTCTCTGGACGGGGTGTTTAGGGTTACAATATGCGCCATTTTGTGGCTTAGCTACCAGTTAACAAATTTAGAGGGCCTTATGGCAACGTACTATAGCAACGATTTTCGTGCTGGTCTTAAAATCATGATGGACGGCGAACCGTACGCGGTTGAAGCCAGCGAATTCGTTAAACCAGGTAAAGGCCAGGCATTCGCACGCGTAAAGCTGCGTCGCCTGCTGACCGGTACCCGTGTTGAGAAAACCTTCAAATCTACTGACTCCGCTGAAGGCGCTGATGTTGTCGATATGAACCTGACTTACCTGTACAACGACGGTGAGTTCTGGCACTTCATGAACAACGAAACCTTCGAGCAGCTGTCTGCGGACGCAAAAGCGATTGGTGACAACGCCAAGTGGCTGCTGGATCAGGCTGAGTGCATCGTGACCCTGTGGAACGGTCAGCCTATCGCGGTTACGCCTCCGAACTTCGTTGAGCTGGAAATCGTTGAAACCGATCCAGGTCTGAAAGGTGATACCGCAGGTACTGGCGGCAAGCCTGCCACCCTGTCTACCGGCGCTGTGGTGAAAGTGCCACTGTTCGTACAGATCGGTGAAGTGATCAAAGTGGATACCCGCTCCGGCGAATACGTATCCCGCGTGAAGTAATTTACGTCGTGATGTAAGGCGCAGCGCCCGCTGCGCCTGATTTTGCAGGCAGGGAAGATGAAACGTACCGTTAAAATTCTGCTTCTGTTAGCGCTCTCCAGCGCAATTCTCTCCGGTTGCAACACCGCGCGTGGCATGGGTGAAGATATCCAGGATCTCGGCCATATCATTTCCCATGCGGCCAGCTAATTCCGTCTAATTTTCCTAAAAATTCTTCCTTTTCCGTCAAACGACAAGATCTTGTCTATTCTTAAGTTGCTATACACAAAATAACTTTGGCTATAAAAGGAAGATATTATGGTTAAGAAAACAATTGCAGCGATCTTTTCTGTTCTGGTGCTTTCTTCGGTACTGACTGCATGTAACACCACCCGTGGCGTAGGGGAAGATATCTCCGACGGTGGTAACGCGATTTCTGGCGCAGCAACTAAAGCTCAGAACTAATGAAAGCGACGGTACGGCAGGTCATTTCACCGTACCGTCAATTCTCCACTTCCTGTAGCGATAAAAACGGGGAGTAGCGCGTATCCATATGTAGCTTCATGCGGATATTGCGTTTGTACGTGTACACCGTTTTTCCGTTAATGCGCAGATTGCTGGCAATTTTCTGGTTGCTCGCGCCATCCATCCACAGGCTAAGAACTCTCTCTTCCTGACGCGTCAGTAACGGTGCTGCCATCTCCGGAAGCTCCGCGCTTGCGCATGACGTTAGCGCGTCATTTATCACCGCCGCTAGTTTTTCCAGATCGGTATTTTTGGAAAGAGAAGACCATATCGGGAACTGCGCCAGATAATCTGTCATCTCTTGCTCCTGGCCTGATTGCAGCATAATAAAAGGCAATGTTTCGCTGGCAATCAGCAGGGAGGATAGCTGCTGAAAATGGTGTAAATCCTGCCGGAAGCCAGATAAATCAGCGATGACCAGCGCAGGTTTCCATTGCAGGATATGCTCTCTGGCGAGGAAAAGATTATTTACCCCGGTTACGACGAAATGACCCGAAAACAGGTCTGAATGATTGACCCAGGCTTCAAATCCCGTGCGGGTGAAGTGACAACGGTCAATCAAAAGAATTTTAAACATAAAATTTTCGCAGTCGGCTAGTGGTTTGGCTTCCTGCCATCAGAAAGCCTATCATCATAGAGAAGTCGGATGAGTCATAAATGCCTGAACTCCGTGTCTTACTGAGGCTATTTCTTGCCTTAACATGTTCAGCAGAAAAAGTTTGAAAAAAAATTCCATGCTAACCAAAATATAAGGCGCAACCTCAGCCTTGCGGGACGACCCGTAAGCGCTTCATTCATCGGGGACGGCCCCAACTTGTCGTTAAGTTAAGGAGCCTGATATGTCCTGGATCGTTCTTGTTATTGCCGGTTTGCTCGAAGTGGTATGGGCAATTGGCCTGAAATATACCCATGGTTTTACCCGCCTGACGCCCAGCGTCATCACTATCGCCGCAATGATTGTCAGTATCGTCATGTTGTCATGGGCGATGCGAAGCTTGCCAGTCGGAACGGCTTACGCTGTCTGGACGGGAATTGGCGCGGTAGGGGCTGCCATTACCGGTATTCTGCTGCTGGGGGAGTCTGCGAGCCTGGCGCGCATCGCCAGCCTCGCGTTAATCGTCGCGGGTATCATCGGGTTAAAACTCAGTACCCACTAATGCGGCTGTTTTACCCAGAGTAATTTCGTCACGTCAAACCCTTGCCGGGTCGCTATGTCCAGCATCTGCTGTTTCATTTCCGCCGGGATCGTTGGCGTGCGGGAGAGGAGCCACAGATAGTTGCGATCCGGCCCACACACCAGCGCATGGCGGTACTCTCTGTCCAGCGCAATGACGTTATACCCGCCGTAGAATGGGCCGATGAAAGAGACTTTCATGGCCGCGCGGTTAGACGCGCCGGTGAAATAGGCCTGACCAACTGACTGCTGCCACATCTGGCGATCCGGGTTATAGCCGCGGTTAATGACCTGGATCCCGCCGTCATCCATCGCGCTGTAGTTGACCGTGACTTTTTCTAAGCCCCGTTCGAACTGATGGTCCATTCGGGCGATTTCATACCAGGTGCCGAGGAAGCGCTGTGCGTCGAAATTACTGACTACCGTGACGCCAGGCGGAGGAGTAGGGGAACTGCAAGCAACCACTAAAAACGCGGCTGTTACTGCGGCAATAACAGGCAGAATGCGCATAGGAGTTTCCTTACTGTTTTTTGTTAAGTGTAGATGACAGCAGGGAAAATGCGGGAGATTGTGTAGGGTGTTTTGCCGGGTGGCGGCTTCGCCTTACCCGGCCTACAAAGTTCACGCGTTGTGTAGGCCGGGTAAGGCGAAGCCGCCACCCGGCAATGTTTTACTGTAGCGCCTCGAGGATATGGTATGCCGCCTCAACGCGTGCCGGGTTCGGATAGCTTTTATTCGCGAGCATCACAATACCGATCTGCTTTTCAGGAATAAAGGCCACGTAGCTGCCAAACCCGCCGGTAGAACCCGTTTTATGGACCCAGGACGCTTTGACCGGGGGAGCCGGTGGATTCACTTCTGCCACGGGTAACGGCGCCAGCGCTACCTTACTGTCGCTGCCTTCGACCACCGTGTTGGCCTCCACGGGCCAGTTGAGCATCTCCCAGCCCAGACCCTGATACATTGACCCGATACGCCAGTAGCGCGACTGCGCCAGCGCGATGCCCTGCTTAAGTGAGGCATCGGCAACCTTTTCCGGCGCCATGTTTGCCATGACCCAGTTCGCCATATCCTGCACGTTGGTTTTCACGCCATAGGCTTGTGCATCCAGCATTCCCGGCGAAACGCGCACCGCTTTACCGTCACGATAGCCCCAGGCGTAATGCGCCTCTTCCGCTTTCGGAACGTTAATCCAGGTATGGTCCAGCTTGAGCGGCTTAAGGACCCGCGTCGTCATGGCCTGCTCATAGGGCATGCCGGAAGGTTTGACCGCCAGCGCACCAAAAAGACCGATGCTGGCGTTGGCGTAAAGACGCGTTGTGCCAGGCTTCCACTGCGGCTGCCAGTTTTGATAAAAGCGCAGCAGGGAGGCGTTATCCGTGACCTCATCCGGTACCTGTAGCGGCAGGCCGCCAGCGGTGTAGGTGGCGAGATCCAGCATACGAATACCCTGCCACTGCTTGCCCGTCAGCTGTGGCCAGTATCTGGTCACCGGATCGTCCAGCGAAATTTCACCGCGAGCAATGGCATCCCCACCTAAAACGCCGGTGAAGGTTTTACTTATAGAACCCAGCTCGAACAGGGTCTGAGGCGTAACGGGTTTATTCGCCGCGATATCGGCCTTGCCAAACGTGTAATAGTGCGGTTTTCCCTGATAAATAACGGCCACCGCCATGCCTGGAACAGACTGGGCTTTCATCAGCGGGGTAACCGTATTCGCGACCACCTCCGCCAGCTGTTTTTCTGATACTGGCGCGGCGAGAGCAGAGCAAGAGAGGCCCAGCAGCAGGGCGCAGCAAAGGGATTTTTTCATCATCAGTAATCTTCCGTAATAGCGAGTCAAGGGGATGTCCGGGCCCGTCAGACAGGCGTAGTCTGTTGGATTTGACTGTGCCTGACAAACGGTTAAATTTAGCATTAGCTGTTAATTTTTCTAACGGAAGAGACCATGACGCGAAGCTATCTCCCCCTCAATTCGCTTCGGGCTTTTGAAGCTGCCGCGAGACATCTCAGCTTTACGCATGCGGCCATTGAGCTGAACGTGACCCATTCAGCCATTAGCCAGCATGTGAAAACGCTGGAGCAGCACCTGAACTGTCAGCTGTTCGTTCGCGTGTCGCGCGGGCTGATGTTGACTACCGAGGGTGAAAATTTACTGCCGGTGCTGAATGATTCTTTCGATCGTATAGCCGGAATGCTGGATCGCTTCGCTAACCATCGTGCGCAGGAGAAGCTGAAAATCGGCGTGGTGGGTACATTTGCCACCGGGGTTTTATTCTCGCAGCTGGAGGATTTTCGCCGTGGCTATCCGCACATCGATCTTCAGCTTTCCACCCATAACAACCGCGTTGATCCGGCTGCCGAAGGGCTTGACTATACGATCCGATACGGTGGCGGGGCGTGGCACGGCACCGAGGCTGAATTCCTTTGTCATGCGCCGCTCGCGCCGCTGTGTACGCCCGATATCGCCGCCAGTCTGCACAGTCCGGCCGACATCCTCAGGTTTACGCTGCTGCGCTCTTACCGACGCGATGAATGGACCGCGTGGATGCAGGAGGCCGGCGAGCATCCCCCTTCGCCAACGCACCGCGTGATGGTATTTGATTCGTCCGTGACCATGCTGGAGGCCGCTCAGGCAGGGGTGGGCATTGCCATTGCGCCTGTCGATATGTTTACCCATCTGTTAGCCAGCGAGCGCATTGTGCAGCCCTTTGCGACGCAGATTGAGCTCGGCAGCTACTGGCTGACCCGATTGCAGTCCCGGGCAGAAACGCCAGCCATGCGCGAATTTTCCCGGTGGCTGGTGGAGAAGATGAAAAAGTAAAAAGCCCGCCGGATGGCGGGCCTGTTCAGTCAGATGGTGACCACGGCAATCAACGTGACGACCGTCAGAATGGTCGCCAGACCGTAGAAGACCCATTTACCGCTTGGCACATGGATTTTCAGATCGTGCATCGCATGGTGGATACGGTGCAGACCACACCACAGCGGCAGGACGATCATCAGGAAGATGAACACGCGGCCAATAAAGCTGCTCGCAAAGGCCAGTACGCGCTCATAGCTCAGCGCATCGCCCGGGAACAACCCCAGCGGCAGCATGATCCCGACCAGCAGGATAATGACCGGGGCAATAATGGCGTTCCACATGCCGCCTGCGCCAAACAGCCCCCAGAAAACCGGCTCGTCTGAACGTTTTGGATTTGGATTGATCACAGTAGTCTCCTTACCAGAACAGTGCGACAAACAGAATGACCACAGAGACAACTGCTGTCACTGCCCAGAGCCCTTTAATGACCGGCTCTGGCCCCATTTTTTCGCCTTTTACAATGATATTCGCTGCTTTTGGCGCCAGTTCAAACCAGGTTTTGGTATGAAGCAGCGCGGCGGCGAGCACAATCAGGTTCAGTACTACGATGATTGGGTTTTGCAGGAAGCCCACAAAACTGGCCCAGGCTTCCGGGCCGTGCTTGAGGGCATACACCCCGTACATCAGTTCGAGGCTGAACCAGACCGCGGGAACTGCCGTGCCTTCACGCAGCATATAGAAGCGATAAAACGGCAGTTTTTTCCACCAGGTGGACGGCATTGGTCGCACGTAGGCTTTGCGTTTAGTCGTCATCATGCACTCCTTAGCGTGGTTTCAGGGTAGCGATAAGAAAGTCTTTCGAGCTTTCCACCTTACCCTGCTGAATGGCGGCGGCCGGGTCGACATGCTTCGGACAGACTTCGGAGCAGTAACCGACAAACGTGCAGGTCCAGACCCCGTTCTGGCTGTTCAACTGGGCCATACGTTCTTTTTTGCCGTGGTCGCGGCTGTCTTCGTTATAGCGGTGCGCCAGGGTAATGGCGGCCGGGCCGATAAACTCAGGGTTCAGGCCAAACTGTGGACAGGCGGCGTAGCACAGGCCGCAGTTGATGCATCCGGAGAACTGATGGTATTTCGCCATCTGCGCGGGCGTCTGGGTGTTTGGCCCCTGATCCGGTGTGCGCGGGTTGCCGATGATGTACGGCTTAATCGCTTCGAGGCTTTCGATAAAGTGGGTCATGTCGACCACCAGATCGCGCTCAATCGGGAAATTGCCCAGCGCTTCAACCTTGATGCCTTTGGTGTAATCACGCAGGAAGGTTTTACACGCCAGCTTTGGCACCTTGTTGACCATCATGCCGCAGGAGCCGCAAATTGCCATGCGGCAGGACCAGCGGTAGCTCAGGTCTGGGGCCAGGTTATCTTTGATATAGCCGAGCGCATCCAGCAGGGAGGTTTGCTCGTCGTAAGGGACTTCATAGAAAGCGCTATGCGGCGCGGCGTCCACTTCCGGATTGTAGCGCACCACTTCAACTTTCAGTTTTTGCATCTCAGCCATTCGCCTTCTCCTTCTTATCGGCGGCTTCTGCTTCTGCACCGTACACGCGTTTCGCCGGTGGCAGCGTGGTGATTTTCACGTCGCTGTAGTCCAGACGGGTGGTGCCATCCGCATCGCGCCAGGCGAGAGTGTGTTTAAGGAAATTGACGTCGTCACGTTCAGTGCAGCCCTCATCCAGACGCTGGTGCGCGCCGCGGGACTCTTTACGCGCCAGGGCGGAATGGGCCATACATTCTGCGACGTTCAGGCCGTGGCCCAGTTCAATGGTATAAAGCAGTTCGGTATTGAATACGCTGGAAGTGTCGGTGATACGCACGCGCTTGAAGCGCTCCTGCAACTCCGCCAGCTTATCGACGGTTTTCTGCATCAGCTCTGGCGTACGGTAGATCCCGCAGCCTTCTTCCATCGACAGCCCCATTTCGTCGCGGATCTTCGACCAGTTTTCGTTACCTTCCTGGTTCACCAGGTCTTTCAGGCGTTTTTCGACGTCTACAACCTGCGCATCCAGCGCCGCGCTGTTAGCTTCACCTGCCGTTGCGGCACGCTCCACCGCACGTTCGCCCGCCATGCGACCAAAGACCACCAGCTCAGCCAGCGAGTTCGAGCCCAGACGGTTTGCGCCGTGCAGACCGACGGAGGAACACTCGCCCACCGCAAACAGCCCTTTGATGCGGGTTTCGCACTGCTGATCGGTTTCGATGCCGCCCATGGTGTAGTGCGCGGTTGGACGCACCGGGATCGGTTCTTTCACCGGATCGACGCCCACATACGCTTTCGCCAGCTCGCAGATAAACGGCAGACGCTCCAGCAGTTTCTTCTCGCCGAGATGACGCAGGTCGAGATGCACCACGTCGCCGCGCGGCGTTGAGATGGTGTTGCCTTTGCGCCACTCGTGCCAGAAAGCCTGAGAGACTTTGTCGCGAGGGCCGAGTTCCATGTATTTGTTTTTCGGCTCGCCAAGTGGGGTTTCCGGACCCATGCCGTAATCCTGCAAATAGCGATAGCCGTTTTTGTTGACCAGAATTCCGCCTTCGCCGCGGCAGCCTTCCGTCATCAGTATGCCGGAGCCCGGTAGGCCGGTTGGGTGATACTGGACGAACTCCATATCACGCAGCGGGACGCCGTGGCTGAGCGCCATGCCCATACCGTCACCGGTGACGATGCCGCCGTTGGTGTTGTAGCGGTATACGCGGCCCGCGCCGCCCGTTGCCATCACCACCGCATTAGCGCGGATCTGGACAAGCGTGCCTTCCATCATGTTCATCGCCACCAGTCCGCGCGCATGACCGTCGTCGACCAGAATGTCGAGAACGAAATGTTCGTCAAAGCGCTGGATTTGTGGGAACTGGAGGGAGGTCTGGAACAGGGTGTGCAGCATGTGGAAGCCGGTCTTATCGGCGGCAAACCAGGTGCGTTCGATCTTCATGCCACCGAAGCGGCGGACGTTGACGCTCCCGTCCGGACGGCGGCTCCACGGGCATCCCCACTGTTCCAGCTGGGTCATCTCCGTTGGGCAATGGTGCACGAAGTAATCAACGACATCCTGTTCGCAAAGCCAGTCGCCCCCTGCAACCGTGTCGTGGAAATGGTATTCGAAGCTGTCATGATCCTGCGCGACGGCAGCGGATCCTCCTTCTGCGGCTACCGTGTGGCTGCGCATCGGATAGACTTTTGAAATCAATGCGATTTTAGCGTTCGGATTGGCTTGTGCCGCAGCAATTGCAGCGCGTAATCCAGCCCCGCCAGCGCCTATTACGGCAAGATCGGCTTGAAAAGTTTGCACGACATTCCTCCAGATTTTTGTTTTCCCGCAACGCGATGAGCTAAAGGACGTTCACCTGCCCGAACGGGCGATTGCGGAAGCGATTCCACTGCTCCTTTATGGGTAAAACAGTATAACCGCGTAGAAGGGAGGGAAATTTGACGTGTTCGATTTTTTTGCTGTTCTGTGCGGTGATTTATCATCGTGATTAATGAATGGCGTCACAGTATTTCTCTGTGCAATGAAAAGGGACTTTTACTGTGCAAAATTTGTCTCTGCCCCGGCTTACGAGTAGACTTCGTGCCCTTGTCTGAAAACGGAGAAATAACTCATGAGCGAAACGGCCACCTGGCAGCCGAGCGCATCCATTCCAAACCTGCTAAAGCGCGCAGCAATTATGGCGGAGATCCGCCGTTTCTTTGCCGACCGCGGCGTCCTGGAGGTGGAAACGCCGTGCATGAGTCAGGCGACGGTTACGGATATTCATCTGGTCCCGTTTGAAACCCGTTTTGTTGGCCCAGGCCACTCTCAGGGCATGAATCTGTATCTGATGACCAGCCCGGAATACCATATGAAGCGTCTGCTGGCGGCCGGGTGTGGTCCGGTCTATCAGCTGTGCCGTAGCTTCCGTAATGAAGAGATGGGCCGACACCATAATCCGGAATTCACCATGCTGGAGTGGTACCGCCCGCACTACGACATGTATCGTCTGATGAACGAAGTCGACGATCTGCTGCAACAGGTGCTGGATTGCGCGGAAGCTGAAACGCTCTCCTATCAGCAGGCCTTCCAGCGCCATCTGGAAATCGATCCGCTGTCGGCTGATAAAACACAGCTGCGTGAAGTGGCGGCAAAACTGGATCTGAGCAATGTGGCGGATAACGAAGAGGACCGCGACACGCTGTTGCAACTGCTGTTCACCTTTGGCGTTGAACCGCAAATTGGTAAAGATCGCCCGACGTTTGTCTATCACTTCCCGGCCAGCCAGGCCTCGCTGGCGCAGATCAGCACCGAAGATCACCGCGTGGCGGAACGGTTTGAGGTGTACTTCAAAGGCATTGAGCTGGCGAACGGTTTCCACGAGCTGACCGACGCGCGCGAACAGCAGCAGCGTTTCGAGCAGGATAACCGCAAGCGCAACGCGCGCGGTCTGCCGCAGCAGCCGATTGACACCAACCTGCTGGAAGCGCTTAAGGCCGGTTTGCCGGACTGCTCCGGCGTGGCGCTGGGTGTGGATCGTCTGGTCATGCTGGCGCTGGGTGCCGAGCAGCTGGGCGATGTGATTGCCTTTACGGTCGATCGCGCCTGAAAAAATGCCGGGTGGCGCTGTCGCTTACCCGGCCTACTCGGTCATTTAACTCTGCCACATTAAAAACTGCTCTTTTCGCTATAGACGGGTCTTTTTCTTAAATTGCCTCGGATAGCCACAATATTTGTCTGGTCATCTGCTACCATCCGCGCAGTTTAATTCCGTTTCGGATGGTTATATGTCTCACTCACTCAAAAAAATGACCCTTACCGGGCTCATTCTGATGATTTTTACGTCAGTCTTTGGCTTTGCCAATAGCCCGTCCGCGTTTTATCTGATGGGCTACAGCGCGACGCCGTTTTATATCGTTTCCGCTCTGTTCTTCTTTATCCCGTTTGCGCTGATGATGGCGGAGATGGGCTCGGCGTACCGGAAAGAAGAGGGTGGCATCTATTCGTGGATGAACAACAGCGTCGGTCCGCGTTATGCGTTTATCGGTACGTTCATGTGGTTTTCATCCTACGTCGTCTGGATGGTCAGCACGGCGGCCAAGGTCTGGGTGCCGTTCTCAACGTTTCTCTTCGGTGCGGATAAAACGCAGGTCTGGTCTCTGGCGGGGCTGAGCTCCACGCAGGTGGTCGGTATTCTGGCGGTGTGCTGGATGGTGGTGGTCACGCTGGTGGCCTCGAAAGGCATCAACAAAATTGCCCGTATCACTGCCGTTGGCGGTATTTCCGTGATGTGCCTGAACCTGGTGCTGCTGCTGGTCAGCATCGCCATTCTGTGCCTGAACGGCGGGCATTTCGCACAGGAAGTCAACTTCGTTTCATCGCCTAATCCGGGTTACCAGTCCGGACTGGCCATGCTCTCCTTCGTGGTGTTTGCCATCTTTGCTTACGGTGGAATTGAAGCCGTGGGCGGCCTGGTCGACAAAACCGAAAATCCGGAAAAGAACTTCGCCAAAGGCATTATCTTTGCCGCCATCGTCATATCCATTGGCTACTCACTGGCGATTTTCCTCTGGGGCGTCAGCACCAACTGGCAGCAGGTACTGAGCAATAACACTACCAACCTCGGCAACATTACCTACGTGTTGATGAAAAGCCTGGGGGTGACGCTGGGCAACGCCATGGATCTCGCGCCGGAAACGTCGGCCACCCTGGGGATCTGGTTTGCGCGGATTACCGGTTTGTCGATGTTCCTCGCCTATACTGGCGCGTTCTTCACGCTGATCTACTCGCCGCTGAAAGCGATTATTCAGGGGACGCCAAAGGCGCTGTGGCCTGCACGTATGACTCAGCTGAACGCTGCCGGTATGCCTGCCAACGCGATGTGGATGCAGTGCATGCTGGTGTGCGTGTTCATTCTGCTGGTGTCCTTCGGCGGTGATACCGCGTCGGCGTTCTATAACAAGCTGACCCTGATGGCAAACGTATCGATGACGCTTCCGTATCTGTTCCTGACCCTGGCGTTCCCGTTCTTTAAGGCGAAGCAGGATCTGGAACGACCGTTTGTGATCTTCAAAACCCGTGCGGCGACGCTGCTGGCGACCACTGTTGTGGTGCTGGTCGTCGCGTTCGCCAACATTTTTACCGTCATTCAGCCCGTTGTTGAGGCAAATGACTGGAACAGCACGCTGTGGATGGTTGGCGGACCGATCTTCTTCTCGCTGCTGGCAATGGGGATTTATGAGCATTACCGTCGTCGCTCGACGGCCTGTGTAGCAGAAGTGGCATAAAGGATTGACCCCCTCCCGATGGGGAGGGGGAAAGGATTACAAACTTCCCGCCGGGCGCGTACGCGCCGCTGACGTCAACGTTCTTCCCGTCTTACGTCCGTCCAGCGTTTCCAGACGCATCTGGAACGGTGGGAACGGCATATCAATTCCGTGCTCGCGGAAGCCAGCCAGAATCAGCTGGTGGATCTCATGGCGCAGCGGCATACGGTGTCCCATCTCGGCGGCGTAGATACGCAGCTCGAAAATCTGGATCCCCTGCTGCAAATCAACCAGGAAGACTTCCGGCGGTGGGTTGTCGATTACCAGCGAACAGCGTTCAGCAGCCGTATACAGGATCTGCGTCACCTCTTCGCTGTTGGCATCCGACGGAGCGGGTACGGTCAGCACCACACGCGTGACGGAGTCGGACAGCGACCAGTTGATAAACTGCTCGGTGATAAATGCCTTGTTCGGGACGATGATCTCTTTACGGTCCCAGTCGCTGATGGTGGTGGCACGGGTGTTGATCCTGGTGACGCTGCCGGTGAGATCGCGGATGGTCACCGTATCACCAATTCGAATCGGCTTTTCAAACAGAATGATCAGACCAGAAACGAAGTTGGCAAAAATCTCCTGTAAACCAAAGCCCAGGCCTACGGTCAGGGCGGCAACCAGCCATTGCAGTTTTGACCATTCGATACCAATCATCGAGAAGCCGACCAGCCCACCAAACAGCATGATTAAATACTTGGTGATGGTGGTGATGGCATAGCCTGTGCCTGGGGTTAAATCCAGATGCTGCAACAGCGCCAGCTCCAGCAAGGCAGGGAAGTTACGTATCAGCTGGGTGGTGATGATCAGCACCAGAATCGCAATCAGCACGGCCCCTAAGGTGATGGGCTCCAGGCTTTCGACTCCCTGCACCGTGGATGTCACATCCCATAAAGAGATGTTCTCCAGGAAGCCAAACGCGGAGTGGATTTCTGACCACAGGTAGATCACCGACAGCAGGGCAACCAGCATCAGAATTGAGCGTACCAGCCGCAGGGACTGGGTACTTATCGCATCCAGATCCAGTTCGACGTCATCAGCGTCTGTAGTCCCTTCGGTGCTGTTGACGTGGTTTGGCTCTTCCTCACCCCGCGCGCGCTGGGCCAGAATTTCTGCGCGACGATGTTTAGCACGGTCAAACGCCAGACGACGACGCTGGATCAGCATGCCGCGGCGGATAACATGGTAGACCACCAGCAGCAGGAACCAGATGGCCACCGACGTTTCCAGTCGGGCGAGCAGCGCCTGCGACGTGGCGAGATAACCGACCGCTGCCGCCAGCATCGCCGCCAGCGGCGCGCTGAGCAGCAGGTTCCACAGCAGACGGTTTAACATGTTATCGCCGCTGCCGGTCTTGTCGAGATAGAGCGGGATCCCGGCGCGTTTCAGGCTGAGCGTCACTACCGCTAACGCCCCGCAGATCAGCATAAAGCACAGCCGTCCCAGCGAGCCGGAGAACTCCCGGTCATTGAGATTATCGAACATGATCAACGCCATAATCAGCGGCACAATCAGCCCGATACTCATCAGGTAGTAACGCATCGCCCGCGCAACGCGATTACGCGGCCAGCCAAAGTGAGCGATGAACAGACCATTTGGCCGCGCAAACGTGGCGCAAATCATCACCACCCACAGCAGCGGGACGGTGGCGGTCACGCCATCGCCAATCGCGACGGCAAGCGGGTAGGGCCAGGCTTCACGCAGTCCGTATCCGAGCGTCATCCACAGCACCGGCAGCGGAGACGCGACCAGAATTGACCAGAACACCGTACGCAACGTCAGCCAGAAGTGATCCTGGGTTACTTTTCCCACTCGGGCGCTGGAGCGCTCAAGGAAACGGGTAAAGTGACGACGGGAATAAATACTGAAGCCCACCAGAATCAGCGCCCCCAGCAACGGGAAGATAGTCTCCTTGCTGGTTATCATCATTACGCTGGCGAGGCCCAGCTGGCTAAAGGTGTCCAGCGAAATGAGGCGGCGCAGATCCTGCACGATCTCAATCGGCCAGGCGAAGGTCATCGGCCGCACGTCGGACGTCCAGAAAAGGTAACGGTGCGTGGCTTCGTTGACCTCTTTCAGCGCATCCTCCAGCTGGCTATTCGAGACTTTCAGCTTGGTCAGCTCAAGGATCAGCGTATCGCCCCCCTGCAACAGGGAATTGAGCAGTTCGCGTTGGGTGCGCAGCTGCGCTTCCAGAATACGACTTTGCTCGCCGGTGAGCGGCTGTCCGTCAGCCTGACGGATCTGGCGGATTTGCGGCTGCTTGTTGAGGAGATCTTCATAATGAAGACGCTGAACACGCAGCTGCGCCATCTCCGTATCAAGCTGCTGTGGTTTTGGCATCTCTGGCAGACGGGCCACCTGCGCGCGTAACGCTTCGCCCAACAGGTTAGACGAGCCAAGCCACTGGGACTGTTCACGCAGCGTGTTGAGTGCCTGACGAACCTGAAGGGTTTGATTGGTAGCCTGACGCTGCTGCGAGGCCACCAAATCCATGCGCTGCGCCTGCTGATTCAGCGCAGCAGAAAGCTCGCGGTTAACCTTAAACTGGGCGACGATGCTGTCGGGCAGGTTAGCGCTGTTTTCGGCCAGTAACTCTGTGCTTTCCAGAGCACGTTCAGCTTCACGCTGACGCTGGCTGTTGAGTTGATTTCTCAGCGCCTGGAGATACGCATCCAGCTGCTGGCTCTGCTTCTGCGCCAGCTCGGAACGCATCCGCGACAGCTCCTGGCGGTTGTTAGCGGAAAGCTGCGCCAGCTCCAGTTCATCAACCAGGGCTTTTAGTCTGGCGGATTCCGCCTGCAACCCAAGATTTTGCGCCTGATTCTGCGGTGTGCTGCCCGTCTGCGTCCCGATGCGGCGTTCCACCTCATTTAACTGACGGCGGGCATCGGTTTGCTGCTGTGGAAGCTGACTGAGGGAATCGGCAATTTCACGCGCCCGTTCCTGCTCCTGCTGCGCCAGACGGCTTTTTTCTAGCAGCTGGCTGCTGACTTGCAGGATCTCCTGATTCAGCGCCTCGGACGTCATCCCCGCGGGGACCTGGCGTGGTTCATCGCGCAGGTTGTTTAGCTGCGAGCGCAGGGTCTGAGAGAGTTTGGGGAAATTGTCGATAACCTGTTGATACTGCTGCGCGCGCTCAAGGGAACCCTTTCGTTCCTCAAGCGCGTTCAGTGCAGACTGGAGCGACTCAACGGTCTCCGGCTGAGCGGGTTTTGCCGCTTTTGCCTGCTCCAGCTCCTGGGTTATCTGTTTGGCGTCGGGGGCCGTCGCTGCGTACGCCCCCATGCTGAGGCACCAGGCCATCAGTAATACGATAATCGGGCGCACGTCAGCGATCCTTCTGTTGTTAGCCTTCGTCTTTTTTGTCGTCAACCAGCGGGCTGGCGTCGTGCTCGGCTTTGATCTCATCTTCCGGCAACGGGGCTGGCGCAACGTCTGGTGTTGCAAAGACCTCCGTCGATACTGCCAGAGGCTGGCCGAGTTTGGTCACGGACAGGCTTTCCAGCTCGTCGACCAGGTTAACTTTGCCCGGAGCGAACAGGTTGATGACCGTTGAGCCCAGCTTGAAGCGGCCCATTTCCTGACCTTTCAGCAGGGCCACAGAACCTTCTTCTTCGCCGGCAGGCCAGGTCCAGCGCTTGATCACGCCTTCGCGTGGCGGAGTAATGGTGCCCGCCCAGACGGTTTCGATGCTGCCTACAATGGTAGCACCCACCAGAATCTGCGCCATTGGGCCAAATTCAGTATCAAACAGGCAGATGACGCGCTCGTTACGGGCAAACAGGTTAGGAACGTTTTGCGCCGTCAGGTGATTGACGGAGAACAGATCCCCCGGCACGTAAATCATCTCGCGCAGAATACCGTTACACGGCATATGCACGCGGTGGTAATCGCGCGGGGAGAGATAGGTGGTCGCGAAAGTCCCGTTACGGAACAGATCGGCCATTATGTAGTTACCGGCCAGCAGCGCTTCCAGGCTGTAGTTATGGCCTTTCGCCTGCAAAATTTTGTCGTTTTCAATTTTACCCAGCTGGCTGATCACGCCGTCCGCTGGCATCACCAGCACGTTCGGGTCGGTATTCAGCGGACGCACTTCGTCGCGCAGCGGACGCACAAAAAATTCGTTGAAGGTACGATAGCTTGCCGTATCCGGCTTCTGCGCTTCTTTCATGTCGACCTTGTAGTATTTCACGAACAGGTCGATGACCAGTTTGGTCAGCCAGCCCGCTCGTTTGCTCGCGCCCCAGCCCGCCAGGCGAGTGAGCCACAGTTTCGGCAGAATGTATTGAAGCGAAAGTTTAAATGAGTTTAACAAGGTAGCCTCCAGGCCATTGTTTTGTCGTTCCTGATCCGGCATTACGCTGCCGGAACCTGAAAAAAAGGGGACGATTTTAGCGACGCTTAGCTTAGTTGTCAGTTATCAGAATCAGAAAAGTTTTTACGCGTTTTTACCTGATCCATGCTTTCGAGAATGCGGTGGTAATTTTCGAAACGGGTTTCCGCAATTTCACCGTTCTCCACCGCTTCGCGGATGGCGCAGCCCGGATCGTTGTCATGTTTACAGTCGCGGTATTTGCAAGCGCCTAAATAGTCATGGAATTCGACAAATCCGTTAAAGATTTGTTCCGGCTCGAGGTGCCAGAGACCAAATTCACGCACGCCTGGTGAGTCAATCACATCGCCGCCGTGCGGGAAGTGATAGAGACGTGAGGCGGTGGTGGTGTGCTGGCCCAGCCCGGAGACGTCCGACACATCGTTGGTCAGGATCTCCTGCTGAAGGCCGAGCAAATTGTTAAGCAGACTGGATTTACCCACGCCGGACTGCCCTGCAAAGATGCTGATGCGGTCGGTTAGCGCATCTTCCAGCGGCTTCAGGCCGTCTTTGGTGCGGCTGGACACCATCAACACGCGATAGCCAATGTTGCGGTAAATATCCATCTGCTCATTGACAAAGGCCATGGCCTCGTCATCCAGCAGATCGATTTTATTCAGCACGATAAGCGGCTCAACCTGTAGCGTTTCGCAGGCCACCAGATAACGGTCAATAATGTTGAGTGAAAGCTCAGGCAAAATCGCCGAAACGATCACGATCTGGTTAATGTTGGCGGCAATGGGCTTCACGCCGTCGTAGAAATCCGGACGGGTCAGAACCGACGTGCGTTCATGCACGGCTTCAACGATGCCTTTAACCGTTACCCCTTCCGCCGCCTCCTTGCCCGGACGCCAGACCACGCGGTCACCGGTCACCAGGGAACGGATGGTGCGACGGATATTGCAACGGTGGATATCCCCGTCGGCAGATTCGACATCGGCGTGCATGCCGAAGCGGCTAATCACAACGCCTTCTGTCGCTTCGCCAAACAGGTTGTCGTCGTAATCGGGCTTCTCCGTAGTGGTTTTAAGACGGCGCTGGTGATTTGCATTCACGCGGCGCTGCTGCCCTTTGGAGAGTTTATTTTTACTCAATCGCGCTGGCTCCTGGTCGCCCGTAGCGGGCAAAACCTCTATGATACACTCTAATTAATACTAGTTAACCTGCTACTGCCGGTTATGCGAGAAGGGTGGAAAATAACATGAGCGCGGACGAAAACAACCTGATTTGGATCGATCTGGAGATGACCGGCCTTGATCCCGAGCGCGATCGCATTATTGAGATCGCCACACTGGTCACCGATGCCAACCTCAATATTCTGGCGGAAGGCCCAACGATTGCCGTGCACCAGTCCGATGACCAGCTTGCGCTGATGGATGAGTGGAACGTGCGTACCCATACCGGCAGCGGGCTGGTGGAACGCGTGAAGGCCAGCACCCTGGGCGACCGCGAAGCGGAGCTGGCGACGCTTGAATTTCTGAAGCAGTGGGTGCCGGCAGGAAAATCGCCTATCTGTGGCAACAGCATTGGTCAGGATCGTCGTTTCCTGTTTAAGTACATGCCGGAGCTGGAGTCCTACTTCCACTACCGCTATCTGGATGTGAGCACCCTGAAAGAGCTGGCCCGCCGCTGGAAACCGGAAATTCTCGACGGCTTCACAAAGCAGGGGACGCACCAGGCGATGGATGACATCCGTGAGTCTGTTGCGGAGCTGGCGTACTATCGCGAAAACTTTATTAAGCTCTGATTTTGCGATCCGGCGCCTTGCGTGGCCGGGTTTTTGTCGCTAAATTGTTCAGCTTGCCGATTAAATAAGCACTTGAACTGAATTTCAAAAAAATCGCTTTGAGGGGGGTTGCAGCTAAACGGATTTCTCGTATAATGCGCCTCCCGTAACGACAGAGAATTACACGTTACGACAGCAACAAAAGCAGTACAGATTTGCGGGAATAGCTCAGTTGGTAGAGCACGACCTTGCCAAGGTCGGGGTCGCGAGTTCGAGTCTCGTTTCCCGCTCCAAAATTTGAAAAGTATCGCAAGATACGCCAGCACCAGAACACCCAAGCGGGAATAGCTCAGTTGGTAGAGCACGACCTTGCCAAGGTCGGGGTCGCGAGTTCGAGTCTCGTTTCCCGCTCCAAAATTTGAAAGTATCGCAAGATACGCATAGCACCAGAACACCCAAGCGGGAATAGCTCAGTTGGTAGAGCACGACCTTGCCAAGGTCGGGGTCGCGAGTTCGAGTCTCGTTTCCCGCTCCAAATTCTTCTTCATCTCCAGATTATCCACAGCGAAGTGCTTCGTTGGGGACGTTTTCTATTATGTCTGAAATACTCTTGTGAACAGAGTTATCCACAGAAACCGTGATAAAACCAGTCTCTACGAAATGTTAGCAGGGTGAATAATATCTTCGTAATTACCTGTAATTTATGAAGAAAATTTGATTTCAAAATGTTATTGAGATCACTTGACCTGTTTGCCAGAGCTGATGGCGCCTGAATTCTTATTTTTATTCACAGCCTGTGAATATATCACACATCCCGCGGCAGTCCTTTTTCAATCACCCTGACCAGGCGCTGTTTCTTCGGTAACTGCACTTCAACCACGCCGGCATTTCGCTTCTCAATTTGCTGCGCAATCGCCCATTCTATGTGCTCATCAAGAAGTGGGTGCTCACCTCTACGGCTTTCGAGCGCCTGAAGATTTGCTTCATCCCACGGGGCATTCCCCAGCGCAACGGCCACATTACGCAGCCAGCGCAGGTGGCCGATACGACGTATGGCGGAACCCTCCGTCACCTTCAGGAACCAGGCTTCGCTCCAGGCGAACAGTTCGATCAACTGCGGGGCATGTAACGCCTTGCGCGGACTGAAGTCTTCTTCGTCCGTCAACTGTGAATAACGGTTCCACGGACAAATCAGCTGACAGTCATCACAGCCGTAGATGCGGTTGCCAATAAGCGGACGAAACTCCTCTGGAATAGCGCCTTCCAGCTCGATAGTGAGATAAGAGATACAGCGGCGCGCATCAACGGTATACGGTTCGACAATCGCGCCCGTTGGGCAGATGGTCATACAGGCCACACAGCGGCCACAACCTTCTTCCACCGGACTGTCTACCGGCAGAGGTAAATCAATCAGTAGTTCACCCAGGAAAAAGAATGAGCCCGCGTCGCGGCTTAAGATAAGTGAGTGCTTACCTGTCCAGCCGAGCCCGGCTTTTTCGGCGATCGGGCGCTCAAGAATAGGCGCAGAATCGACAAAGGGTCTAAAATTCAGCGAAACACAGTGCTGCTGAATGGTTTCCCCGAGCTTTTTTAGACGGTTGCGCAGAAGTTTATGGTAATCACGCCCCAGCGCGTATCGGCTGACGTAACCCAGCGAAGGATTTTTTAGCGTGCGCGCAAAGGCCGCGTTAGCAGGCAGATAGTTCATGCGTACGCTAATAACGCGCAGCGTACCCGGCAACAGCTCGTGGGGGCGGGCACGCATCATACCGTGACGCGCCATCCACTCCATCTCGCCGTGGTATTGTTTATCCAGCCATGCCTGGAGCTTAGGCTCACTGGCAGAGAGGTCGGTGTCAGTAATACCGACCTTCTGGAAGCCCAGTTCAGCACCCCACTGTTTTATTTTTTGCGCTAATTCATTGAGATCGAGGGGCTGTGACATGACGGACCATACTGTGAAGAAAAACCCCGCAAGTATACCACATTCCATCTGGCATGCGGATGACCTCCGTCGGGCCGAGAAAGAGGCCGCAGATAGCCTCGGCATTACCCTTTACGAACTGATGCAGCGCGCGGGCGAGGCGGCGTTTAACGTGGCGCGCACGGCTTATCCTGATGCCTCGCACTATCTGATCCTGTGCGGGCACGGCAATAACGGTGGCGATGGCTATGTGGTGGCTCGTCTTGCGGTGGCGGCGGGGCTGCGCGTCACCCTGATGGCGCTGGAGAGCGACAAGCCGCTACCGGAAGAGGCTGGCATGGCGAGAGAGGCCTGGCTGAATGCGGGGGGCATTATTCATGCGCCTGATATTATCTGGCCCGAGGATGTCGACGTGATTGTTGATGGTCTGCTGGGGACGGGACTGATGCGCGCGCCTCGCGATGACGTCGCCGCGCTGATTACGCGCGCTAATGCGCACCCCGCCCCGGTGGTAGCGCTGGATATTCCCTCCGGCCTGATGGCACAAACCGGCGCGACGCCGGGCGTGTCGATTGAGGCGGCGCACACCGTGACCTTTATCGCCCTGAAGCCGGGGCTGCTTACCGGGAAAGCGCGGGATGTCGTGGGCACGTTACACCACAACGCCCTGGGGCTGGAAAACTGGCTGATCGGACAGGATACCCACATCACCCGCTTTGATGCCTCCCAGCTTGCACAGTGGCTACCGCCGCGTCGTCCCACCTCCCATAAGGGTGACCATGGCCGACTGCTGATTATTGGTGGCGATCATGGCACGGCAGGTGCGATTCGAATGACCGGAGAGGCCGCGTTGCGCAGCGGCGGCGGATTAATACGCGTGCTGACCCGCAGCGAAAACATTCCGCCCATTATTACCGCGCGGCCGGAGCTGATGGTCCACGAGCTTACCCCGCAGGCGATTGAAGAGGGTCTTGAGTGGGCGGACGTGGTGGTCATTGGTCCGGGCCTGGGTCAGCAGGAGTGGGGTAAACAGGCCCTGCAAAAGGCCGAGAATTTTCGTAAACCGATGCTCTGGGATGCCGGCGCGCTTAACCTTCTGGCAATAAACCCGGATAAGCGTCACAATCGCATTCTGACGCCGCACCCCGGCGAAGCCGCACGGCTGCTTAACTGTAGCGTGGCAGAAATTGAAAGCGATCGCTTACTTTCAGCCCAACGTCTGGTAAAACGTTACGGAGGTGTTGCCGTTTTGAAAGGGGCGGGAACCGTTATCGCCAGCGATGAAGCGATGGGCATCGTTGATGCCGGTAATGCAGGCATGGCGAGCGGCGGCATGGGCGATGTGCTCTCCGGCATCATTGGCGCATTGCTCGGACAGAAACTTCCCCTTTATGATGCAGCCTGTGCGGGCTGCGTGGCCCACGGTGCGGCGGCTGACAGGCTGGCTGCTCGTTACGGAACGCGCGGTATGCTGGCCACCGATCTTTTTTGCACGCTGCGGCGTGTTGTTAACCCGGATGTGATTGACGTAGAAAATGACTAATCGAGCGATTCCTTTACCTGATGAACAAGCCACTTTAGATCTCGGCAAGCGCGTGGCGCAGGCCTGTCAGGGGGCGACCGTCATTTATCTGTATGGTGATTTAGGCGCGGGTAAAACAACCTTCAGCCGTGGCTTTTTGCAGGCGTTAGGCCATAACGGGAACGTAAAAAGCCCGACCTACACGCTGGTGGAACCGTACACGCTTGAAAATATCATGGTGTACCACTTTGATTTATATCGTCTTGCGGACCCGGAGGAGCTGGAATTTATGGGGATCCGCGATTACTTTGCCAACGACGCCATCTGCCTGGTGGAGTGGCCGCAACAAGGTGCGGGTGTGCTGCCTGACCCGGATGTCGAAATTCACTTAGATTACCAGGCACAAGGGCGTGAGGCACGCATCAGTGCGGTTTCCTCATCAGGCTGTTCCTTACTGGCGCGTTTAGCCGGTTGAGCGTAGGGATAACGGGATGATTAATCGCGTTAAAGGTTGGGTGCTGGCTGCCACGGTCCTGCTGTGCGCGCAGGTCGGGGCGGCCAGCCTCTCGGATATTCAGGTGTCGAATGGCGATAGCCAGGCCCGCATTACGTTCAGCTTTATGGGCGATCCTGAATATGCTTTCTCACAAATCGACAGCCGCAGCGTGGCGCTCGATATTAAACAGACCGGGGTGATCCAGGGGCTGCCGCTCCAGTTCAGCGGCAACAATCTGGTGAAAAGCATCCGTTCGGGAACGCCGAAGGATACGCAGTCTCTGCGTCTGGTGGTCGATCTCACCGAAAAGGGCAAAACGAAGGCGGTTAAGCAGCAAAACGGCGCCAATTATACGGTGGTCTTTACCATTAATGCTGATGTTCCGCCGCCGCCACCGCCTGCACCTGTTGTAGCAAAACGCGTGGAAGCGCCGGTTTATACCCCAAGGCCGTCTGAGCCAGCCCGTAATCCGTTTAAATCACAAAATGACCGACTTACCGCCGTGACCAGCAGCAACACGGTGACGCGTCCGGCGGTCAGCGCGCGGCGAACACCGGTCAGTGGCGACAAAGTGATTATCGCCATCGACGCCGGACACGGCGGGCAAGATCCTGGCGCGATTGGCCCGGGCGGCACGCGGGAGAAAAACGTCACTATCGCCATTGCCCGTAAGCTGCGTGCGCTTCTGAATGACGATCCGATGTTTAAAGGGGTCATGACCCGCGACGGAGATTACTTTATTTCAGTGATGGGACGCTCGGATGTGGCGCGTAAGCAAAACGCCAACTTCCTGGTGTCGATTCACGCGGATGCTGCGCCGAACCGTAACGCCACCGGCGCGTCGGTATGGGTGCTGTCGAACCGTCGAGCCAACAGTGAAATGGCGAACTGGCTTGAAGAGCACGAGAAGCAATCTGAACTGTTAGGTGGGGCAGGCGATGTGCTGGCAAACAGCCAGGCCGATCCGTATCTCAGCCAGGCGGTACTGGATTTACAGTTCGGTCATTCTCAGCGCGTCGGGTATGATGTCGCCACTAACGTACTGAGCCAGCTGCAAAGCATTGGATCGCTGCATAAGCGTCGCCCGGAGCATGCAAGCCTTGGTGTCCTGCGTTCGCCGGATATCCCGTCGATTCTGGTAGAGACGGGCTTTATCAGTAACCATGGTGAAGAGCGTTTACTGGGAAGCGACAGCTATCAGCAGCAAATTGCCGAAGCGATTTATAACGGTCTGCGTAAATACTTTGACGCGCATCCGCTTCAGTCTGCGCCGCAGGGCGGGGCAGCCCAGACGGCAAGCGCCGCGCTGCCGGGTGAAATGACCGCGACTAATTAAGGAGAGTTCATGCCGATTCAGGTTCTACCGCCGCAGCTCGCGAACCAAATCGCCGCCGGTGAGGTGGTGGAACGCCCTGCGTCGGTGGTGAAGGAACTGGTGGAAAACAGCCTCGATGCAGGGGCGACCCGCATTGATATCGATATCGAACGCGGGGGCGCAAAGCTTATCCGCATTCGTGATAACGGCTGTGGCATCAAAAAGGACGAACTGGCGCTGGCGCTGGCGCGTCATGCCACCAGTAAAATTGCCTCACTTGACGATCTGGAAGCGATTATAAGCCTGGGTTTTCGCGGCGAAGCGCTGGCCAGTATCAGCTCTGTTTCCCGCTTAACGTTGACCTCCCGCACGGCCGACCAGCAGGAAGCCTGGCAGGCCTACGCCGAAGGGCGTGATATGGACGTCACGGTTAAACCTGCGGCGCACCCGGTAGGCACCACGCTTGAAGTGCTGGATCTCTTCTATAACACGCCCGCCCGGCGCAAGTTTATGCGAACCGAGAAGACCGAATTCGGACATATCGACGAGATCATCCGCCGCATCGCGCTGGCGCGCTTTGATGTCACGATCAACCTTAGCCATAACGGCAAAGTGATGCGCCAGTATCGCGCAGTGGCGGAAGGCGGGCAAAAAGAGCGTCGGCTGGGCGCTATCTGCGGCACACCGTTCCTGGAAAAAGCGCTGGCCATTGAGTGGCAGCATGGCGATCTGACCTTGCGTGGCTGGGTTGCCGATCCGAACGCCAGCAGCGCCGCTTTTGCTGAAATTCAGTATTGCTACGTCAACGGCCGCATGATGCGCGACCGCCTGATTAACCACGCTATTCGACAGGCCTGCGAAGATAAGCTCGGCGCCGATCAACAGCCCGCCTTTGTGCTTTATCTGGAGATCGACCCGCACCAGGTTGACGTTAACGTGCACCCCGCCAAGCACGAGGTGCGTTTCCACCAGTCGCGCCTGGTGCATGATTTCATCTACCAGGGCGTTGCCGCTGTATTGCAGCAGCAGGCAGAGCCAGAGTTGCCGCTGGCAAAAGAAGCGCCCGCGCCGCGCCCACTGCCGGAAAACCGCGTGGCGGCCGGGCGTAACCATTTTGCTGAACCGGCGGTAGCGCGCGAGCCGGCTGCTCCACGTTTATCCTCGGCGGGCAACGCGCCGCGACCAACCGGTGCCAACTATCCCAACGCTCAGCCGGGCTATCATAAACAGCAGGGGGCGCTGTACCGCAAGCTGCTGGATACCCCGTCCGTTGAGCATAAAGAGCACATCACGGTTTCACCCCCCTCTCTGGATGGACATAGCCAGAGTTTTGGTCGGGTATTAACCATTATTGCCCCCGACATGGCATTGCTTGAACGCAAAGGTAAACTCCTGTTGCTGGCGCTTTCCGTGGCGGAGCGCTGGCTCAAACAGGCGCAGTTAACTCCGGGGGTGAATGCCGCCTGCGCGCAGCCGCTGTTGATTCCTGTTCGCCTGAAAATAACCCCTGAAGAAACAGGGGTTTTGCGGCGCGTGCAGACGCAACTGGCCGAAATGGGGATTGAAATCGTACTGGACGCGCAGCATGTGACAATTCGCGCAGTGCCTTTACCCTTACGCCAACAAAATTTACAAAACTTGATTCCTGAACTGATAGGCTACCTGGCGCAGCAAACGACGTTTGATGCCGCCGATACCGCGCAGTGGATCGCCCGCCATCTGGCCAGCGAGCATGCACCGTGGAGTATGGCGCAGGCGATTACCGTTCTGGCGGAGGTGGAGCGCCTCTGTCCACAGCTGGTGAAAGCGCCTCCAGGTGGTTTGTTACAACCTGTTGATTTACAAACGGCGATGACCGCCCTGAAACATGACTGATGTAAGTAAGGCGAGCCTGCCAAAGGCGATTTTTCTAATGGGGCCAACGGCCTCCGGCAAAACGGCGTTAGCCATTGAGTTACGTAAAGTTTTGCCAGTAGAGTTGATTAGCGTTGATTCAGCCCTCATCTACCGAGGGATGGACATCGGCACGGCGAAGCCCAACGCAGACGAACTGCGTGCGGCACCGCACCGTTTACTGGATATTCTCGACCCGGCACAGGCTTACTCCGCGGCAGATTTTCGCCGCGACGCCTTAGCCGAGATGGCCGAGATTACCGCCGCGGGACGCATACCGCTGTTAGTTGGCGGCACGATGCTCTACTTTAAGGCGCTGCTGGAGGGGTTATCGCCTCTGCCATCGGCCGATCCGGAAGTGAGAGCGAAGATTGAGCGGCAGGCGGCAGAGCAGGGGTGGGACGTTTTGCACAGGCAACTGGAAGAGATTGACCCGGTTGCCGCAGCGCGGATCCACCCAAACGATCCGCAAAGGCTTTCCCGGGCACTGGAAGTTTTTTTCATTTCGGGTAAAACTTTAACGGAACTGACGCAAACGTCAGGAGACGCTCTGCCGTATCAGGTGCATCAGTTCGCCATCGCCCCGGCGAGCCGTGAACTGCTCCATCAACGAATTGAGCAGCGTTTTCATCAGATGTTGGCTTCAGATTTTGAAGCAGAAGTGCGGGCGCTTTTTGCCCGTGGAGATTTGCATACGGACATGCCTTCCATTCGTTGTGTGGGGTACCGCCAGATGTGGTCGTATCTTGAAGGCGAGATTTCATACGATGAAATGGTTTATCGAGGTGTTTGCGCCACGAGACAGTTAGCGAAGCGCCAGATCACCTGGTTACGCGGTTGGAAGGGGGTTCACTGGTTAGACAGTGAAAAACCACAACAGGCGTTAAACGAAGTGATTGAGGTTATTGGTGATATCGCTGACTGAATGTGTACAATTAAGCCGTATCGTGCGCAATTTTTCAGAATCGCAAGGTTCTAAGTACAAAACAAGCATATAAGGAAAAGATAGAATGGCTAAGGGGCAATCTTTACAAGATCCGTTCCTGAACGCATTGCGTCGGGAGCGTGTTCCAGTTTCTATTTATTTGGTGAATGGTATTAAGCTGCAAGGTCAGATTGAGTCTTTCGATCAGTTCGTGATCCTGTTGAAAAACACGGTCAGCCAGATGGTCTATAAGCACGCGATTTCTACTGTTGTTCCGTCCCGTCCGGTATCTCATCACAGCAATAACGCTGGCGGCGGCACTGGCAGTAACTACCATCACGGCAGCAACGCGCAGGGTTCTTCAACACCAGCGCAGGACAGCGAAGAAACCGAATAAGGTTTTGGGCTGTTATCCACACGGGGAGCCAGGGATCCTGCGTTCCCCGCTGATCTTTTTAGAGAGGTTTACGCTTGTTTGACCGTTATGACGCCGGTGAGCAGGCGGTGCTGGTACACATCTATTTTTCGCAAGACAAAGATATGGAAGACCTCCAGGAGTTTGAATCTCTGGTCTCTTCCGCCGGTGTCGAAGCAATGCAGGTGATTACCGGTAGCCGTAAAGCGCCGCACCCGAAGTATTTTGTAGGTGAAGGTAAAGCAGTAGAAATTGCGGATGCCGTAAAAGCAACCGGCGCATCTGTTGTGCTGTTTGATCATGCGCTGTCTCCGGCTCAGGAACGTAACCTGGAAGCTCTCTGCGAATGCCGTGTTATCGATCGCACGGGGTTGATCTTAGATATTTTTGCTCAGCGTGCGCGTACCCACGAGGGTAAGTTGCAGGTTGAGCTGGCGCAGTTGCGCCATCTGGCGACGCGTCTGGTGCGTGGCTGGACACACCTTGAAAGACAAAAAGGCGGGATTGGTTTGCGCGGCCCGGGTGAAACCCAGCTCGAAACCGACCGCCGTTTGCTGCGTGGGCGTATAACCCAGATCCTTTCACGTCTGGAACGTGTAGAGAAACAGCGCGAACAGGGGCGTCGGGCGCGAACGAAAGCTGACATCCCAACGGTGTCGCTGGTGGGCTATACCAACGCCGGTAAATCCACCCTGTTTAACCAGATAACCGAGGCCCAGGTATATGCCGCAGACCAGCTGTTTGCGACCCTGGACCCAACCCTGCGCCGTATTGACGTCGCAGACGTGGGTGAAACTGTGCTGGCGGATACCGTAGGGTTTATTCGCCATCTGCCGCACGATCTGGTCGCGGCGTTTAAAGCGACGTTGCAGGAGACGCGTCAGGCGACCCTGCTACTGCATGTGATTGATGCGGCTGACGTACGCGTGCAGGAGAACATCGACGCGGTGAACGTGGTGCTCGAAGAGATCGACGCCCACGAAATTCCTACCCTGTTGGTGATGAACAAGATCGATATGCTGGACGATTTTGAACCGCGTATTGACCGAGACGAAGAGAACAAACCGATTCGGGTCTGGCTGTCTGCTCAGGCCGGGATTGGTGTGCCACTGCTTTTCCAGGCTTTGACAGAACGTCTTTCCGGTGAGGTAGCTCAGCACACGCTGCGACTGCCGCCACAGGAAGGCAGGCTGCGCAGCCGGTTTTATCAGCTTCAGGCGATAGAAAAAGAGTGGATGGAGGATGACGGCAGCGTGGGGATGCAGGTGCGTATGCCGATCGTTGACTGGCGTCGCCTCTGTAAACAAGAACCTGCGCTGGCGGACTATATCGTCTGATCAGAAAGGGGAAGCCTGAAAAATTCGCCCTTGCATAACAAATATGGAGCATATACATGGCGTGGAATCAGCCCGGTAATAACGGACAAGACCGCGACCCGTGGGGAAGCAGCAATAATCAAGGCGGCAACTCTGGGGGAAATGGCAACAAAGGTGGTCGCGAGCAGGGGCCGCCGGATCTGGATGATATCTTCCGCAAACTGAGCAAAAAGCTTGGTGGCCTTGGCGGAGGAAAAGGTTCTGGCTCGGGTGGCAATTCCACTCAGAGTCCGCGCCCGCCAATGGGTGGCCGCGTGGTGGGCATTGTCGCCGCTGCGGTAGTAATCATCTGGGCAGCCAGCGGGTTCTACACCATTAAAGAAGCAGAACGCGGCGTGGTTACCCGTTTCGGTAAGTTCAGCCATCTGGTTGAACCGGGCCTGAACTGGAAGCCGACCTTCATTGATGACGTGACCGCGGTTAACGTGGAGTCCGTCCGTGAACTGGCCGCCTCTGGCGTGATGTTGACCTCTGACGAGAACGTGGTGCGCGTTGAGATGAACGTACAGTACCGCGTGACCGATCCGGAACGTTATCTGTTTAGCGTGACCAGCGCCGATGACAGCCTGCGTCAGGCGACCGACAGCGCCCTGCGTGGCGTGATCGGTAAATACACCATGGACCGTATCCTGACCGAAGGTCGTACCGTTATTCGTAGCGATACCCAGCGTGAGCTGGAAGAGACCATCCGTCCGTACAACATGGGTATCACCCTGCTGGACGTCAACTTCCAGGCTGCACGTCCGCCGGAAGAGGTGAAAGCCGCCTTTGACGATGCGATTGCCGCGCGTGAAAACGAACAGCAGTACATCCGTGAAGCGGAAGCGTACACCAACGAAGTTCAGCCGCGTGCAAACGGTCAGGCGCAGCGTATTCTGGAAGAAGCGCGTGCGTATAAGACCCAGACCATCCTGGAAGCACAGGGTGAAGTGGCTCGCTTCGCGAAGATCCTGCCGGAATATAAAGCCGCGCCGGAAATTACCCGTGAGCGTCTCTATATCGAGACCATGGAAAAAGTGCTGAGCCATACGCGTAAAGTGCTGGTTAACGACAACAAAGGCGGAAACCTGATGGTCCTGCCGCTGGATCAGATGCTGAAAGGCGGTTCTGCACCGGCAGCAAAAGACAACAGCGGTGCGAACAACCTGCTGCGTCTGCCACCGGCCTCGTCTGGCAGCGCCAGCGCGAACACAACGCCTTCTTCGAACGATGGTGACATTATGGACCAACGCCGTGCCAACGCGCAGCGTAACGACTACCAGCGTCAGGGGGAATAAGGATGCGTAAGTCAGTTATTGCGATCATCATCATTGTACTGGTCGTGCTCTACACCTCCATCTTTGTGGTGAAAGAGGGCGAGCGTGGGATCAAGTTCCAGTTCAGCAGCGTCGTGCGTGACGGCGACAAGCGTCCGGTGATTTATGAGCCGGGTCTGCACTTTAAGATCCCGTTCATTCAGTCAGTGAAAACGCTCGATGCGCGTATCCAGACCATGGATAACCAGGCCGATCGTTTCGTGACCAAAGAGAAGAAAGACCTGATCGTTGATTCCTATATCAAATGGCGCATCAGCGATTTCAGCCGCTACTTCCTGGCAACCGGGGGTGGCGACGTTTCTCAGGCAGAAGTGCTGCTGAAACGTAAGTTCTCTGACCGTCTGCGTTCTGAAATTGGTCGTCTGGATGTGAAAGACATTGTGACCGACTCCCGTGGTCGTCTGACGCTGGAAGTGCGTGATGCGCTGAACTCCGGCTCTGCGGGCACCGAGGATGAAGTTGAAACCCCGGCGGCAGACGATGCGATTGCCAAAGCGGCTGAACGTGTTCAGGCTGAAACCAACGGTAAAGTGCCGGTGATCAACCCGAACAGTATGGCGGCGCTGGGCATCGAAGTGGTTGATGTGCGCATCAAGCAGATCAACCTGCCAGCGGAAGTGTCCGAGGCGATCTACAACCGTATGCGCGCCGAGCGTGAAGCGGTAGCCCGTCGTCACCGTTCACAGGGTCAGGAAGAAGCGGAAAAACTGCGCGCGGCAGCGGACTATGAAGTCACCAAGACGCTGGCGGAATCTGAGCGCCAGGGTCGTATCCTGCGCGGTGAAGGTGATGCGGAAGCCGCGAAACTGTTTGCTGATGCATTCAGCCAGGATCCGGACTTCTATGCCTTCATTCGTAGCCTGCGCGCTTACGAGAATAGCTTCAAGAGCAACCAGGATGTGATGGTGCTCAGCCCGGACAGCGATTTCTTCCGTTATATGAAGACGCCGACCAACGCAACGCGATAAACTCAGGCTCGTTTGAGTATTCAAACCACCGCTCTTCACGGAGCGGTGGTTTTCTTTTATAAGGATGAAAAATGAATTCAACGATCTGGCTCGCGCTGGCCCTGGTTTTGGTGCTGGAAGGCCTCGGCCCGATGCTTTATCCGCGCGCATGGCGCCGGATGATCGCCACCATGAGCCAACTGCCGGATAATATTTTGCGTCGTTTTGGCGGTGGTCTTGTGGTTGCTGGTATCGTTATCTACTACATGTTGAGGAAAACGATTGGCTGATCAAAAACTAACCGCAATTGGCATATTTTAGGGTCAAAAAGTGCTGTATATCTGAAAAAGCGATGGTAGAATCCATTTTTAAGCAAACGGTGATTTTGAAAAAAATGGGTAACAACGTCGTCGTACTGGGCACCCAATGGGGTGACGAAGGTAAAGGGAAGATTGTTGATCTTCTGACTGAACGGGCTAAATATGTTGTACGCTACCAGGGCGGTCACAACGCAGGCCATACTCTCGTAATCAACGGTGAAAAAACCGTCCTCCATCTTATTCCATCAGGCATTCTTCGCGAAAACGTCACCAGCATCATCGGTAACGGCGTTGTGCTGTCTCCTGCTGCGCTGATGAAAGAGATGAAAGGTCTGGAAGACCGTGGTATCCCTGTTCGTGAGCGTCTGCTGCTCTCCGAAGCCTGCCCGCTGATCCTGGACTATCACGTGGCGCTGGACGTGGCGCGTGAAAAAGCGCGTGGCGCGAAAGCGATCGGCACTACCGGTCGTGGCATCGGCCCGGCATACGAAGATAAAGTGGCTCGTCGCGGTCTGCGCGTCGGTGACCTCTTCGACAAAGCGACCTTCGCTGAAAAACTGAAAGAAGTGATGGAATATCACAACTTCCAGCTGGTGAACTTCTACAAAGTTGACGCTGTTGACTACCAGAAAGTGCTGGATGACGTCATGGCGATTGCAGACATTCTGACCGGTATGGTTGTTGATGTGTCCGATCTGCTGGACCAGGCGCGCAAGCGTGGCGATTTCGTCATGTTCGAAGGTGCGCAGGGTACCCTGCTGGACATCGACCACGGTACCTATCCGTACGTTACGTCCTCTAACACCACCGCGGGTGGCGTGGCGACCGGCTCTGGTCTGGGTCCACGTTATGTGGATTACGTTCTGGGCATCATCAAAGCGTACTCCACACGCGTGGGTGCGGGTCCATTCCCGACCGAACTGTTTGATGAAACCGGCGAGTTCCTCTGCAAGCAGGGTAACGAGTTTGGCGCGACCACCGGTCGTCGTCGTCGTACCGGCTGGCTGGACGCCGTTGCCGTACGTCGCGCAGTGCAGATCAACTCCCTGTCTGGCTTCTGCCTGACCAAGCTGGACGTACTGGACGGCCTGAAAGAAGTGAAAATCTGCGTAGGCTACCGCATGCCAGATGGCCGCGAAGTGACCACCACTCCGCTGGCTGCTGACGACTGGGAAGGCATTGAGCCAATCTACGAAACCATGCCGGGCTGGTCTGAGACCACCTTCGGTGTGAAAGAGCGTAGTGGCCTGCCAAAAGCCGCGCTGGACTACATCAAGCGCATTGAAGAACTGACCGAAGTGCCGATCGATATTATTTCTACCGGCCCGGATCGTACTGAAACGATGATCCTGCGCGACCCGTTCGACGCATAATCTTCGTGACTGCTGGCCTGCGGGGAAACCCGTAGGCCGGATAAGCGCAGCGCCATCCGGCGACCGCTCCTGGATCTCCGCTTTTTCGCCCCGTCTGTCAAATAAATTAGCCGCTAACTATCTGGCTGGTTTATCATCATTAATGAATATCTCTGCGGTTTAACCGCGTTTTCCCTTTTTCCTGAGGTTGATGTGCAGTTAACAAGTTTCACCGATTACGGCTTACGCGCGCTGATTTACATGGCGTCGTTACCCGATGGGAAGATGACCAGCATCTCTGAAGTCACAGAGGTGTACGGTGTGTCCCGTAATCATATGGTCAAAATAATCAATCAACTTAGTCGTGCCGGATACGTTGCTGCCGTCCGCGGGAAGAATGGAGGGATCCGTCTCGGTAAACCGGCACAGAGTATCCGTATTGGCGATGTGGTACGTGAACTGGAGCCGCTCTCTCTGGTGAACTGTAGCAGCGCGTTCTGCCACATTACGCCCGCTTGCCGCCTGAAGCAGGCGCTTTCAAAGGCCGTGCAAAGTTTTCTCAAGGAACTGGATAACTACACGCTGGCCGATTTGGTTGAAGAGAATCAACCGCTTTATAAATTATTGCTGGTGGAATGAAGAAAATTTCCACCGGAGCTGACAACGGAGGAACCGACATGTCACAAGATCCTTTCCAGGAACGCGAAGCCGAAAAATACGCGAATCCTATCCCCAGCCGCGAGTTCATCATTGAACACTTAACAAAACGCGAAAAACCCGCCAATCGTGAAGAACTTGCCGTTGAATTAAACATTGAAGGTGAAGAGCAAATTGAAGCCCTTCGCCGCCGCCTGCGCGCCATGGAGCGTGACGGGCAGCTGGTCTTTACTCGTCGCCAGTGCTACGCGCTGCCAGAACGCCTCGACCTGCTGAAAGGCACCGTTATTGGTCACCGCGATGGCTTCGGCTTCCTGCGCGTGGAAGGCCGTAAAGACGACCTGTACCTCTCATCCGAACAGATGAAGATGTGTATTCACGGCGACCAGATCCTGGCGCAGCCGCTGGGTGCAGACCGTAAAGGCCGCCGCGAAGCGCGCGTGGTCCGCGTGCTGGTGCCGAAAACCAGCCAGATCGTTGGCCGTTACTTTACCGATGCGGGCGTAGGCTTTGTGGTGCCGGACGACAGCCGTCTGAGCTTCGACATTCTCATCCCGCCTGAAGAGGTAATGGGCGCACGCATGGGCTTTGTGGTGGTGGTTGAACTCACCCAGCGCCCAACTCGTCGCACAAAAGCGGTGGGTAAAATCGTTGAAGTGCTGGGCGATAACATGGGCACCGGCATGGCCGTCGATATGGCGCTGCGCACCCATGAAATTCCGTACGTCTGGCCGAAAGCGGTTGAAGACCAGATCGAAAACCTGCGTGAAGAAGTGCCGGAAGAGTCCAAAGCAGGCCGCGTGGATCTGCGCGATCTGCCGCTGGTCACCATTGATGGTGAAGACGCCCGTGACTTCGATGATGCCGTGTACTGTGAGAAAAAACGTGGTGGTGGCTGGCGTCTGTGGGTGGCTATCGCGGATGTGAGCTACTACGTACGTCCACACACGCCGCTGGATAACGAAGCGCGCAGCCGCGGTACATCGGTCTACTTCCCGTCGCAGGTTGTACCGATGCTGCCAGAAGTGCTCTCCAACGGCCTGTGTTCCCTCAACCCGCAGGTGGACCGCCTGTGTATGGTCTGCGAAATGACCATCTCCAGCAAGGGACGTCTGACGGGCTATAAGTTCTACGAAGCAGTGATGAGTTCTCATGCGCGCCTGACCTATACCAAGGTCTGGCATATGTTGCAGGGCGATCAGGATCTGCGCGAACAGTACGCGCCGCTGGTCAAACACATCGAAGAGCTGCACAACCTCTACAAAACGCTGGATCAGGCGCGCGAAGAGCGCGGTGGGATCTCGTTTGAGAGTGAAGAGGCGAAGTTTATCTTTAACGCTGAGCGTCGTATCGAGCGTATCGAGCAGACCCAGCGTAACGATGCGCACAAGCTGATTGAAGAGTGTATGATCCTGGCGAACATCTCGGCGGCACGTTTCGTTGAGAAAGCCAAAGAGCCTGCGCTGTTCCGTATTCACGATAAGCCAACCACGGAAGCCGTAACCTCGTTCCGCTCCGTGCTGGCTGAACTCGGCCTGGAGCTGCCTGGCGGTAATAAGCCTGAGCCGCGAGATTACGCCGAGCTGCTGGAATCCATCAGCGATCGTCCTGACGCGGAAATGCTGCAAACCATGCTGCTGCGCTCCATGAAGCAGGCGATTTACGATCCGGAAAACCGGGGCCACTTTGGCCTGGCCTTACAGTCGTACGCGCACTTCACCTCGCCGATCCGCCGTTATCCGGATCTGTCCCTGCACCGTGCGATCAAGTATCTGCTGGCGCACGAGCAGGGTCATAAAGGCAACACGACCGAAACCGGAGGGTATCACTACTCTATGGAAGAGATGCTGCAACTGGGCCAGCACTGTTCCATGACCGAGCGTCGTGCGGATGAAGCAACGCGTGACGTGGCGGACTGGCTGAAGTGTGACTTTATGCTGGATCAGGTGGGTAACGTCTTTAAAGGCGTGATTGCCAGCGTCACCGGCTTTGGCTTCTTCGTGCGTCTGGATGAGCTGTTTATCGACGGTCTGGTGCACGTTTCCAGCCTCGATAACGATTACTACCGCTTCGACCAGGTCGGACAACGTCTGATCGGCGAATCCGGCGGCCAGACCTACCGTCTGGGAGATCGGGTGGAAGTGAAGGTTGAAGCCGTGAATATGGACGACCGTAAAATCGACTTCAGCCTGATCTCCAGCGAGCGCGCGCCGCGTAACGTCGGGAAAACCGAGCGTGAGAAAGCGAAAAAAGGTGGCAACGGTAAAGCGGGCGGCAAGCGACGTCAGGCAGGTAAAAGAGTAAACTTTGAGCCAGACAGCGCTTTCCGTGGCGAGAAGAAACAGAAGCCCAAGGCGGCGAAAAAAGACGCTCGTAAAGCGAAAAAACCGTCGACCAAGACCCAAAAAATAGCGGCCGCGACCAAAGCGAAGCGCGCGGCGAAGAAACAGCAGGCGGAGTAATTTCCCCTCACCCTGACCCTCTCCCCAACGGGAGAGGGAAAATATTTATTACGAGAACCATCAATGAGTGAAATGATTTACGGCATCCACGCGGTGCAGGCCCTGCTGGAGCGCGCGCCGGAGCGTTTTCAGGAAGTTTTTATTCTGAAAGGGCGAGAAGATAAACGTCTGATGCCGCTGATCCACGCGCTGGAAGCGCAGGGCGTAGTGATCCAACTGGCGAACCGCCAGTATCTGGATGAGAAAAGCGAAGGAGCTGTACACCAGGGCATTATCGCGCGCGTGAAGCCAGGCCGTCAGTATCAGGAGAACGATCTGCCGGATCTGATCGCTGAGCTGGATAACCCGTTCTTCCTGATCCTTGATGGCGTAACCGACCCGCATAACCTGGGCGCGTGCCTGCGTAGCGCCGATGCAGCAGGCGTGCATGCGGTGATTGTGCCAAGAGATCGTTCCGCGCAGCTTAACGCTACCGCTAAAAAAGTTGCCTGTGGCGCGGCGGAAAACGTTCCGCTGATCCGCGTGACTAACCTGGCGCGCACCATGCGTCTGTTGCAGGAAGAGAATATCTGGATCGTCGGCACAGCCGGTGAAGCGGATCACACCCTGTATCAGAGCAAAATGACCGGCCGCATGGCGCTGGTGATGGGGGCAGAAGGTGAAGGCATGCGTCGTCTGACGCGCGAGCACTGCGACGAGCTGATCAGCATCCCGATGGCAGGCAGCGTGTCGTCCCTGAACGTTTCTGTTGCGACGGGTATCTGCCTGTTTGAAGCGGTGCGTCAGCGTAGCTAACGAGTAAACTATAAAAAAAAGCCACCCACTTCGGGTGGCTTTTTTTATGTCCTGGCTGGTAATATAACGGCCGAAGTGATTTCGGCTTTTATAAATATCTTTAAAACTAACACATGGATGAAATTATGAGATGGTCTCTCTCATCGCTTGCCGATGAATTGTCGCGCCAGCGCGATATTTATATTGATTTAAAAAATAACAATGATGTACTTATTATAAAAATGAATGAATATGGCGATTTGCCATTAAGTATTTTTATTACATCCCAGCAAATTATCATTGAAACCTATATTTGTCCTGTAAATGACATTAAGCGCCAGGCTGATTTCAATCTCTTCTTATTACGTAATCAAAAAATGCTTCCCTTATCTTCTGTTGGAATTTCGCAAATTCAACATGATGAATATTATGTCGCTTTTGGCGCCTTATCCGTAAGTTCTTCTCTTGAGGATATTATTCTGGAAATCACAACCCTTGCGGAGAATGCGCTGGATTTGGCTGAGCTTACACAAGAATTTATAAATTAACAGGTAAGGGAAAGGTATGGGCATCTTGAAGAATCTTTTTACACTGGGTAAATCACTACTCAATCAGGCCGATGAAGCGATAGAAGAAGCGCAGGGCGTTCGGATGCTGGAGCAGCACATCCGGGATGCAAAAGCTGAGCTTGATAAAGCAGGCAAATCCCGGGTTGATCTGCTTGCCCGGGTAAAGCTCAGTAATGACAAGCTTTCCGAGTTGCGGGAGCGGAAGCAATATCTTGAGTCACGAGCGATAGAGGGAATGAGCAAGAATATTGATGCTGCGCTGTTAAACGAGGTTGCAGAGGAAATCGCCCGACTTGAGAATACCATTACTCGTGAAGCACAGGTTTTGGACTCTCTTGAAACCTCAAGAAATAATATTGAAAAAGCCGTAGCTATTACTTCACAACGTATTAATCAGTTTGAACAGCAGCTGGAGGTTGTTAAAGCCACGGAAGCCATGCAGCGGGCGCAACAGGCCGTGACGACGTCAACGGTCGGAGCAACATCGAACGTAACGACGGCCGCAGAGTCTTTAAAAAGACTTCAGACGCGTCAGGCTGAACGTCAGGCGAGACTGGATGCGGCAGCGCAACTGGAAAAAGTGGCTGATGGACGTGAGCTTGAAGAGAAACTCGCGCAGGCAGGCGTGGGTACCACAGGAACAAGCTCCGCACAGGCGGTTCTTGAACGGTTAAAACTTACGCAGGCTCCGTAATGTTTCTCTCCTGGGTCGTAAATGTTTGCAGGCAACATTTATTCCGGCTTACCTGGACAGCGCTGCTGTGCTTGTTTGCCGGGCATTATTTGCTTTGCTTTATTGTCTTTCGTTGGCTGGGAGAGACGACCCTCATTGGCCGGATAAGTGATTTTGTTTATTACAGCTCAGTGGTTGGGGCGACGATTGGCTTTGGCGATTTGAGTCCTCAGAGCGAAGCAGGGAAGTTGTTCACAGCGCTCTGGCAAATCCCCATTGGCGTTGGCCTTTTCGGCGCGCTGATGGGCAAAATCATTGCATTGGTGCAGGAATTATTAGCTAAAGGAATAGCAGGAATGGGCGATTTTCATTCTCTACGTAATCATGTTTTGGTGATTGGCTGGCGTGGTCATCAGACAGAGAAAATGATCTCATTGCTGCTTTATGATGAGCAGCGGGTATTTAGTCGCGTAGTGTTGTGTGAGCAGCAGGATATAGCGCATCCTTTATCCGATAATTTATATGTCGATTTTCTCAAAGTAAGTAACTACAGCGATCCGAAAGAGCAAAAACGGATGGGGTTAGTAAATTGTTCATGTGTAGTCATTTTTGCCAGCACCGATGAACAAACCTTTACGGCCACACTCTCGCTGGTAAACGACGCGCCAGCGCATTGCCATATCGTTGCTTATCTTGAGGATGAACGCTACGCAAGCTTACTGGAGACCCATTGCCCGACAATTGAGATTGTTCGCAATCTTTCAGCCGAACAGCTTTCCCGTTCGATCCAGGATCCTGGCTCTTCACAATCCGTAGCATCAATCATGAACCCGATGCTGGGTGATACAGGTTACGCGCTGATGGTACCCACATCGGTTTCCTGTATTCCTTATGGTGCGTTAATGCATTACATGAAACTGCAACATGATGCGACGGTGCTGGGGATTAGCCACTGTAAAAATGGTCGTGGTATGGAGCTTAACCCTGTGATCTCCACAGAGGTTAGAGGAGGAATGTGGTTGCATTTAATCGGCAATAGTCGCATTTCGTCGAATGAGGTGTGCTGGCAGAACATAGGGAAAAGTTATGCGGAACTTATTTTTTAATTTATTTAATAAAACACCTCAGCCAGTGAAGCGTGGCCCATTGGGATTACATCAACGTGCGGCGTTTACACTTGATACGCTGACATTTCGACTGTCCGCCCGTTTTTTGACTCAACTACCAGCAGAGGAATATACCATTGCCGCTAGCAGCGTGATTGAAGCTGGCGCGGGTTGTCGTATTTATCGTTATTACACGTCTGGCGATGAGTTTTTGCAGATAAATACTACTGGTGGTATGGAAAGGGAAAATATTGATGATATTAAGCTTTTTATTTATCAGGATAGCTTTGGTATTACGTCGGAGAAACAATGGCAAAAAGAGATCGGTGCAGCTTTAATTGGCAGACCCAGTCTGCAATGGAATGAACGAGACTGGACAAGAATATTTAACGAGAATGAGGAGGGGAACGTTGAGCCGGTTTACCTGCTGGAACACGTTGAAAATAACCAGAACGAAAAATGGGATGTGCATAATTTCATGATGGCATATCAGAGGGAGGCGACTGCCGATCTGTATGAGTACCTTTTGCTAACTGGCGAAGAGACATTTTGTGATAATAGCGAGCCAGAGTGGATCTTTTCGTATGCCGTAGGTGTGGATATTCCACTCACTTCGCTAAACATTGTTGGTTAACTTTCTGGGGATGTAAACCATGCTGGGTTCATTATTTGCTTTTCTTTCTTACTTCTTAACCGGTCTGGCGATGACCGTCATATTCTTATTCATCTACTCAAGAATAACGTCACATGATGAGTGGAAACTGATCAAAGAAAATAACCTGGCGGCGGCAGCAGCATTCAGTGGCACGCTATTGGGGTATGTGATTCCTCTGTCCAGCGCTGCCGTAAACTCGGTTAGCATGCCGGATTACCTGATATGGGGATGCGTTGCGCTAATCGTACAGTTACTGGTGTATGGCTGCGTGCGCATTTATATGCCAAACATCAGTGAAAAAATCGTTAACCGCCACTACGCCGCAGGTTTATTTATGGGGATGGCAGCACTGGCTGGCGGAATTTTAAATGCTGCCTGCATGACATGGTAATAAATGAACATGGCTAAAAAGAAAAAAACACGGAAGTCTAATCCGATTCGATCTGCATCAGGAAGCCAAAATGCAGCGTTCCGCTCTTCACCCTCAAAGCGCAAAAGCGGAAAGTATTTGACGCTGGCCATTATGGGCGGTGCAGCATTTATCGCCCTGAAGGGGTGCGATAGTTCGGCTGATGATAATGACGGTGATGGCGTGTTTTACGCATCGCCGCAAGCGTGCGTTGACGATGGCAATAGCGCTCAGGTTTGCAGCGATGCATGGAACAATGCGAAAGCTAAATTTGAAGCAGATATGCCGAAAAAAATGTCCAGGGAAGACTGTATACGTCAATTCGAGAACTGCTATTACGACAATATCGAAAATAGCTGGATACCGGTTCTGTCAGGATTCTTACTTAATAAAAAAGTCAGAGAAGACGCTGATGAAGGGTACAGGTATACAAGCGGAGGTTCATTTTACTCTTCCCGTCCTGTGTGGCGAAGCTCTTCATCCTATGTCTGGCACTCCGGTAAGCAGGCCAGTAGTCAAATGGGCTATACAACAAAGCGTGTATCAACCATTTCTCGTGGTGGATATGGGCGCTCATCCAGTGCGCGTGGAAGTTGGGGGGGATAATTATGTTACGTCATGACGTCCCTGTTCGTCCGGGGCTGGACAAAATTGCCCACGACCATGGTTTTCATTTTCATATCATCGACGATGAAATTTACTGGGATGAAAGCCGTGCCTACCGTTTTACGTTACAGCAAATTGAAGAACGAATAGAAAAACCGACGGCTGAACTCCATCAAATGTGTCTGGATGTGGTGGATCGTGCGGTAAAAAGTGAAGAACTGATGACGCAGTTGGCCATCCCGCCGCTTTACTGGGATGCCATTGCGGAAAGCTGGCACAGCCAGGATCCTTCACTGTATGGCCGTATGGACTTTGTCTGGACTGAAGAAGGTAGCGTCAAACTGCTGGAATACAATGCCGACACGCCGACGTCCTTGTATGAGTCAGCCTACTTTCAGTGGCAATGGATGGAGGACGCTCGTCGCTCCGGGATCATTCCGCGTGACGCCGATCAGTTTAATTCCATTCAGGATAAGCTTGTTGCTCGCTTTGAAGAATTAGCCACCGATATTCCACTTTACTTCTGCTGCTGCAAAGAGAGTGAGGAGGATCGCGGCACGCTTCTTTATCTGGAAGATTGTGCCGTCCAGGCCGGGCTGAACACCCGCTTTATCTATATGGATGATATTGGCCTGGGCACCGGCGGATTTTTAACGGACATTGACGATAACGTGATCCGCCGTGCGTTTAAGCTCTATCCTCTGGAGTGGATGATGCGTGATGAAAATGGTCCACTTCTCTGCGCCAGAAGAGAACAGTGGCTGGAGCCGCTCTGGAAAAGCATCATCAGTAATAAGGGTATTTTGCCCCTCTTGTGGCGCTTTTTTACGGGCCATCCCAACCTTCTGCCTGCGTGGTTTGAAAATGAGTTAACGTCGATTCCAAAAGGCGTTCCGATAGTTCGTAAGCCCTTGTTTTCGCGGGAAGGGGGAAATGTGACTATTTTCGACGCGCAGCGCAATATCATTGAGAGTGAAGCAGGGGATTATGCAAACGAACCTATGATTTATCAGGGTTTCCAGGCGTTACCTCGTTTTGGCAACAGCTATACCTTGATAGGAAGTTGGGTGATCGATGATGAACCTTCGGGAATCGGTATTCGAGAAGACGGATCGTTGATCACGAAAGATACTTCGCGTTTTATCCCGCACTATATAGCGGGTTAATTTGAGCTGGGGTGAAAACCCCAGCTCTGAGGTTCACTCCTCCAGAGACCGCAAATGGTCATCCTTCCTCAGTGTCATCAGCGCGAAAATACTCACTACCGCCGTTGCCATCACGTAGTACGCCGGAATATCCAGATTGCCCGTCTCTTTAATCAGCCCGGTAATGATCAGCCCCGCGCAGCCCGAGAAGATCGCATTCGACAGAGAATAGGCCAGCCCCAGCCCGGTATAACGCACGCGCGTCGGGAACATCTCAGACAGCATTGCCGGCCCCGGCCCTGCCAGCATCCCAACCAGACCTCCCGCAATCAGCACCACAATCGCTTTGACCGCCAGCGTACTGGTTTCCGCCTGCAAAATTTTCAGCAGCGGCAGGGCGAGGATCAGCAGGAGCACGGTGGAGATAATCATCACCGTCCGCCGCCCGATCCTGTCGCTCAGCATGCCCGACGGAATGATCGTGAGCGCAAACCCAATGTTAGAAATCACCGCAATCAGCAGCGCCTGGTTAAAACCGGTGTGCAGCGCAGATTGCAGATAGGTCGGCATAATCACCAGATAGGTATAGCCCGCCGCAGACCAGACCATCACGCGGCCAATGCCCATCAGGATGGTTTTGAACGTGGCGGCGGTGGTGGCCTGAGTAACAACCGGTTTTTCCCGTTGCTGCACAAAGCTCGGCGTCTCTTCCATGCTCACCCGCAGCCATAGCGCGACCGCACCCATCGGCAACGCCAGGAAGAACGGAATGCGCCAGCCCCAGTCGTGCAAGGCTTCAGGGGAGAGCAGGGCAGAGAGCAACGCGACAATACCTGCGCCCGCTAACAGTCCGAGCGCCACGGTGAAGGACTGCCATGCCCCGTAAAGACCGCGCTTGCCGCGCGGGGCGAACTCCGTCATCAATGAGACCGCACCGCCATACTCACCGCCCGCGAACAGTCCTTGCAGAATACGCAGGAGCGTAACGATCAGCGGCGCGGCAATCCCGATACTGGCGTAGACCGGCACAATACCGATGGCAGCGGTGGCGAGCGTCATCAATACCAGCACGATAATCAGCGTCGGTTTGCGGCCAATCCTGTCGCCAATGCGGCCAAAGACCACCGCACCCAGCGGACGGAAGAAGAAAGCGATGGCGAACGAGGCCCAGGTAAGGATCAGGCTGGTGAGCTCCGCTTCCCCCTCAAGCTGGAAGAAGTTTCTGGCAATCACCGTTGCCAGAAAACCGTAGACCGCAAATTCATACCACTCGATGAAATTACCGATGGAGCCTGCAATTAATGCACGCTTGTGCGCATCCTGTTGCATAACGATCCTCACAAAAACAGGGTAAGAATAAATTATTCAGCATTAGTGAAGTAATGAAATAGTTTATTCTTATGTTCTGTGAGCTATTTCACGAATGATATCAACACGATTGTCATCGTGTGACCCCCCTCCCATGCAGCGTGCATGCCCTCTGTCCATACTTACCTTTATTGCCAATGAAAGGAGGGAGACAGCATGCACTGGCAGACTCATACCGTTTTTAATCAACCTGCACCTCTATCGAACAGCAACCTTTTTCTCTCTGATTGCGCCCTGCGCGATGCGGTAGCGCGCGAAGGGGCTGAGTGGGATGTGGATCTTCTTGCCAGCATCGGACAGCAGTTGGGTACGGCGGAGTCGCTGGAGCTGGGCAGGCTGGCGAACGTTAATCCGCCGGAGCTGCTGCGTTATGACGCCACGGGAGCGAGGCTGGATGACGTCCGCTTTCATCCGGCATGGCATCTTCTGATGCAGGGGCTTTGCGCCAACCGGGTGCACAACCTGGCGTGGGAGGAGGCGCGGAAAGGATCGTTCGTCGCCCGGGCCGCGCGTTTTGTGCTTCATGCTCAGGTGGAGGCGGGAACGCTATGCCCGGTGACCATGACCTTTGCGGCCACGCCGCTGTTGCTACAGTCGCTACCCAAACCGTTTCACGACTGGTTAACGCCGCTGATGAGCGATCGCTACGATCCCCATCTCGCACCGGGGGCGCAAAAGCGCGGTCTGCTGATCGGCATGGGGATGACGGAAAAGCAGGGCGGTTCGGACGTACTCAGTAATACCACCAAAGCAGAGAAATGCAGTGATGGCAGTTACCGGCTGGTGGGGCACAAATGGTTTTTCTCCGTGCCGCAGAGCGATGCGCATCTGGTGCTGGCGCAGGCGAAGGGCGGGCTTTCCTGCTTTTTTGTTCCGCGTTTCTTACCCGACGGGCAACGCAATGCCGTGCGCCTTGAGCGTCTGAAGGACAAGCTCGGTAACCGTTCAAATGCCAGCAGTGAGGCTGAGTTCCTTGATGCTTACGGCTGGCTGCTGGGCGAAGAGGGTGAAGGTGTCCGGCAAATTCTTAAGATGGGTGGGCTGACGCGCTTTGACTGCGCGCTTGGCAGCCACGGACTGATGCGCCGTGCGCTCTCGGTGGCGCTTTATCATGCCCATCAGCGGCAGACCTTCGGCAAAAATCTGATCGACCAGCCGTTAATGCGCGACGTGCTAAGCCGTATGGCGCTGGTGCTGGAGGGACACACGGCACTGCTGTTCCGACTCGCCCGGGCGTGGGATAACCGCACCGACCCGCAGGAAGCCGCATGGGCGCGGCTTTTCACGCCGGCGGCAAAATACAGCGTCTGCAAAGCGGGCATACCGTTTGTGGCAGAGGCAATGGAGGTGCTGGGTGGCGCAGGCTATTGCGAAGAGAGTGAGCTTCCGCGGTTGTACCGTGAAATGCCCGTTAACAGCATCTGGGAAGGCTCTGGCAATATTATGTGCCTGGATGTCCTGCGCGTGCTGGCGAAGCAGTCGGGCATTCTCGACCTGCTCGCCGATGATTTCGCGCAGGTAAAAGGCCAGGACAGGCACTTCGATCGCAGCTGGCGGCAGCTACAGCAGAAGCTGCGTAAACCGCAGGAAGCGCAGGGCAGGGAGATCGCGCGGCAGCTCTTTTTACTCGGGGCCGGAAGCCAGATGCTGCGGCACGCAACGCCGCCCGTGGCGCAGGCGTGGTG
>NZ_QFRV01000242.1:0-1686 GCF_004136805.1 Enterobacter cloacae complex sp. GF14B | reverse complement strand
CGACGTTGACCGCAAAGGTCTGCTGCCAGTCCTCCTGCGAAAGCTGATCCGTCGCGCCCATACGCAGAATGCCCGCTGCGTTAACCAGCACGTCGAGCCGCTCAAGGCTGCTGAGCAAACGCCCGCAGACGTCACTCGCCTGCACCGCATCCGCCACGTCCAGCGTTTCGGTGGCAAACGGATATTCGCCGTGAGGGAAAGCCAGATCGAACCCGGTCACCTGCGCCCCGGCCTCCACAAATGCCAGCGCGGTCGCATAGCCAATGCCCTTACCCGCGCCCGTCACCCAGACGGTTTTACCGGTAAAATCAAAAGCCATCACTTCACCTCGCGGGAGAGCAGCGCCCACCAGGCATCGAGGGTCGGATTTTTTGCCAGCATCACGAAATCAATGTCGCCGTGCACTTTGCGCCAGCGGGCGGCGAGCGCCATCATCCGTACTGAATCCAGACCGTAGTCGATCAGGTTTTCGTCATCCATCGGCTCGTCGGACTCGTCCAGCAGCGGCAGGATCAGCTCACGCAGCGCGGCTTTCGTTGCCGGAACGGACGGCAGCAGCTCGTCGGTCATCACCACGCGGCCCGAACGTCCGGCCACGTATTTCAGCGACATCAGGTGCTCGTCGCGGGTGAAATCCGCCAGCGCGTCGGCGATAAAGAACGGTTTAATGTCGCGCATAAAGGCGTCGGTGGCGGTGGTCATGCAGCCGATGTGGGCGTATACGCCGGTGATCAAAAGCTGGTTGCGCCCGGTCTCTTTCAGCATCTGCTCCAGCGGCGAGCGGTGAAACGCGCTGTAGCGCCACTTCACCAGCACGGTGTCCGCTTCATCCGGGGTCAGCTCAGCGACGATGCGCTGCTGCTCCGGCGAACGGGTCAGGCCCGGCCCCCACATGTCGTTCAGCAGGGCACGGTCTTCATCGCTCTGATCTTTCGGCTGCGCGGTGTAGTACACCGGAATATTGTGCTCTTTGCAGTACGCGCGCAGTTTAGCGATGTTCGCCACTACCTGCTGCATCATGTCGCTATTTTCGCCCCAGAAGTTCAGGAAGTACTCCTGCATATCGTGGATCAGCAGCGCGGCGCGCTCCGGTTCAAACGCCCAGTTCACTTTACTGGTCGGCAGTTCGGCGGCGGTTGGCAGCGCGTATGCGGTTAATTTTGGAATGGCCATTCTCTGTTCCTCAGCCCCGGGCGCGTTCAGCAAGCCACAGGCGCAACTGTTTCTTATCAACTTTGCCGACCGGCGTGAGCGGAAGCGCATCCACGCTCTCCACGCGGTCCGGCAGCTTAAATTCGGCAACGCCCTGCTCGCGCAGGAAGCGTCGCACCTCCACCGCGCGCAGGGGCTGTTTCACCACCAGGTACGCGCAGCTTTTTTCGCCCAGCAGGCTGTCCTCCATGCTCACCAGCGCGGCGTGGATCACCGCGTCGTGGCGCAGCAGCAGGTTTTCGATCTCTTCGGCGGCGATCTTCTCGCCACCGCGGTTGATCTGATCTTTCTCGCGCCCCTGCACGGTGATGTAACCCTGCTCGTCGATGGCGATCAGATCGCCCGAGCAGTAGAAACCGTTGGCATCAAAGGCGCTGGCGTTGTGTTCCGGGCTGTTGAAATAGCCGCGGAAGGTGTACGGGCCGCGCGTCATCAGGCGTCCGACTTCCCCGCGCGGCAGCGGGTTGCCGTCCT
>NZ_QFRV01000241.1:0-1699 GCF_004136805.1 Enterobacter cloacae complex sp. GF14B | reverse complement strand
TGGCGGGCAGCGAGGTGTCGCTGTCCTGAACCGGCATTTTTTCCTGACCCGTTAACGCATGGCTAAGCGGCTGATGCTGGCCGTTATCCGTCTGGGCTAGCGCAGAGGGGAGGGCGGCACGGGGGGCGATCTCCCCGGTGCTCGCAGGCTGCGTCGCTACCGGGGTGGTGGTCTGCTGGTGCGGTAACATCGCCATCAGCGCGCTTAACCCGGCCAGCTCCTCTTCTTCAGTCGTGGTCTCGCCGTTTGTTTTCGCCTCCGGCTGGGTTAGCGCCTTCAGCGCATCCGTATTCGCGGCGGGTTTTAGGCCGGAGACGAGGCTTTGCAGGGAGACGGCGGTATCTTCATCAGTTAGAGTCTCCTGACGGGAGAGCAGTTCGGCGATTTTGGCCTGGAGCGTGGTATCACCGTTTTTTTCCTTTGCCGCTGTCGAGAGCTTGCTGCCCGCCGCTTTCAGATCCGCCAGCGTCAGCGGGGCATCTTTGCCTTTGCAAGTGGTCTCGGTCAGCGCGCCCGCCAGCAGAGAGAGAAAATCTTGCGCGCCCTCAGCGCCTTTCCCGGCAAGCGTGCCGCCGGACGGGTCGCTGTCGGTCATCAGCAGTTGTTGCAGTGTGATCATTCAGGTTTCCTCATTGATGCGCGCTGGGCAAACTCATCCATTTTTTTCTGATCCAGACGGTTTTCCGCCAGGGTCGAGGCTGCAATCTGCCGGTCCTGTAGGGTTTGCCAGGCCTGCAACCGCTGTTTTTTCTCGCGCCAGAAATTCAGCGCGGTATCGACTTTTTGCGTCCACTGGTTGAGCTGCTGGCGATGCTGTTCAATCGCCTTTTCCAGCGTCTGGATAAACTGCTGATAGTTAATCCAGCGCTGGCTACCAATGCCCTGCGTCATGTCGGTGTTAAGGTTGGTGCGATATTCATGCTGATAGTCGATTAACATCTTCAACTGTTCTTCAGCCTGCTGGCACCCGCGTCGCATTGCGCCAAGCTGCAATGCGGCATCATCAACTTCTTTTTCAGCCAGATCTTTCAGCGTTGATAACGCGCTGTTCTGCGCCATGACCTTCGCCCTCCACCTGTGTTACACCTGCGGGAAAATCAGCTCCAGTGCCTGGAGGGAATCTTCCCAGTCGGCGCGTTCAAAAATACCCTGTTGCAGAAATGCCTCCAGCTGCGGCCAGAGGGCAATCGCTTTATCGAGCATCGGATCGCTGCCTTTGGCGTACGCCCCGACGCTTACCAGATCGCGGTTGCGCTGGAAGCTGGAGAGCAGTTGTTTGAAGTTACGCACGCGGGCGTAGTGTTGCTCGGTGATCAGGGCCGTCATCGCACGGCTGATCGACGCTTCAATATCAATCGCCGGGTAGTGCCCGGCTTCGGCCAGACGGCGCGACAGCACGATATGGCCGTCGAGGATCGCGCGCGCGGAGTCGGCAATCGGGTCCTGCTGGTCATCACCTTCGGTCAGTACCGTATAGAACGCGGTGATGGAGCCGCCGCCGCTGATGCCGTTCCCCGCGCGCTCAACCAACGCCGGGAGCTTGGCGAAGACCGACGGCGGGTAGCCTTTGGTCGCGGGCGGCTCGCCGATGGCCAGCGCAATCTCACGCTGCGCCATCGCGTAGCGGGTCAGGGAGTCCATAATCAGCAGAACGTGCTGGCCCCGGTCGCGGAAATCTTCCGCAATACGCGTGGCGTAG
>NZ_QFRV01000240.1:0-1712 GCF_004136805.1 Enterobacter cloacae complex sp. GF14B | reverse complement strand
TGCTGGGCACGCGTCAGACGGGTAACGCCGAATTTAAAGTGGCGGATTTGTTGCGCGATCAGGCCATGATCCCCGAAGTACAACGCCTTGCGCGTCATATTCATGAACGCTACCCCGAACAGGCGGCGCTTTCGGGGTATTGGCATTCGCCGGAATATGCAGCGGACGGCTGCCGGAAAACTCAATGGCGCCGAACGGACAGGCGATGCCGCACAGCTTGCAGCTCACGCACAGGCTTTCGTTCAGCTGTACCGCGCCGTCAACGCGGGTGATGGCATTGACAGGACAAACGCCCGCGCACGGGGCGTCTTCACAGTGGTGACAGAGCTGCGGGGCAGACTCTTTCTCATTACGCATGACGCGCAGGCGCGGCATGGACTGTAGCCCGTGCAGGCGGTGCGTTTCCGAGCACGCCGCCTCACAGGTCCGACAGCCAATACAGACCGTCGAGTCAGCAATTACAAAACGGTTCACCGGGTCATCCTCTGGTGATGGTCATTTTTGACGAAAAAAAACTGTCTTATCGACACTTCTCGACACTCGCTTTTCAGGCCACGTTCGCGGAGGATTTTCCGTCGATCAGCTGTTTCAGGTTGATCGGCTGATCGTGCTCAACGGCGGCGTAGAGGCCGTTATAAACCGGCGCTATTTTCTCCAGATAGTGCTCCAGCACCTGCTGGCGATCGCGGTTGCTGACGTGACCGTCCACCATGCCGTCGGCCATCAGTTGAGCTTTCGCAATACACTGTTTTTCACCCTCTTTTGTCTCAACGTAATACTCAATGGTGTGGCTGTTGAAGCTCTCCGCCAGGGTGACAAAAATCGTGAAGTGACCAAACAACACAAAGCGCATGTCCCCCTGCGCCGCGCAGCTCATGGCATGGTGCAGACGGGCTTTTGACAGGGTGATCCCCTGAATCAGAGAGTTGCAGTAGAGGTGCCACTGATCCTGAAGCTGCTGATGACGTTGCGCGATGTAATCCGCTTTTTCGCTAATTTCCCAAATAGTCATAAAAGGTATCCGGTTAATGGAGTTAGCGGCTGTTAAGCAGTTTTCGTGCCAGCTTTTAATTTGTTGATTTAAATAGCTTTTAACAAGATACGTACTGTCACCGCCGCGGTGTCGACGTGTCATTTCGACAGCGTTGACATCGTCACGCCGTAACGCAAATCAAGCTGGCACTGTTATTGCATTGAAGGGGCAATTCATTAAGGAGGCGTCATGCACGAAATCACCCTCTGCCAGCGGGCACTGGAACTTATCGAACAGCAGGCTGTGCAGAACCATGCGAAGCGCGTGACCGGCGTCTGGCTGAAGGTCGGGGCGTTTTCCTGCGTCGAGACCAGCGCCCTCACCTTCTGTTTTGAGCTGGTGTGCCGCGGCACGCTGGCGGAAGGTTGCGCACTGCATATCGAGGAGCAGCAGGCAGAGTGCTGGTGCGAACAGTGTCAGGAGTACGTCACGCTGTTGTCATCGAAGGTACAGCGCTGTCCGCAGTGCCAGAGCAGCGGGCTGCGCATCGTGGCGGATGACGGTATGCAGATCCAACGCCTCGAAATCGAGAAGGAGTAAAGTATGTGTAGTACCTGCGGTTGCGCTGAAGGCGACCTGTATATCGAAGGGGATGAACACCGCCCCCACTCCGCGTTTCGCTCCGCGCCCTTTTCCCCTGCCCCGCGTCCCGCGGCGGCACTGACCGGCATCACCTTCG
>NZ_QFRV01000239.1:0-1722 GCF_004136805.1 Enterobacter cloacae complex sp. GF14B | reverse complement strand
TACACATGGCTGTCTCTCATAAGAGAGGGCAGCCCTTTTGGCCTATAAAAGGAGGCCATTTCTACACACATTTCATAGTGTGAAGTTGATGCAACAAGGTGAGTGTGAGGTGGTGAGAGTGAAGCAAGGCGGGAGCTCCATTAAGGGTATAATCCCTTTGTAAACTACTTCTTGTTTTGAAGTACTAAAGCCATTGAGTGGCTGCTTTCCCGTGGACGTAGCCCACATTGGGTGAACCACGTATATCGTGTGTACTCTCTCTCTCTCTCTCTCTCTCTCTCTCTCTCTCTCTCTCTCTCTCTCTCTACTCTATAATCTCGTGTATATAAATTTGTCTCTCTCCATTAAGTAATCTACTCAATTATCTATTTAGCTACGTCTTATTTCCTAACATACCTATGTGTAGATTATGTCGACACGATTCTAATGACTACTTGCACATAGAAAGTAGACATTTTTTGTTATACTTACGGCCACAAATAGCTTGTAGATGTGTCGGCGTGTGCGCTTCGTCTCGCGTGGAATGCTTGGCGTTGTCGCGTAGCTCTCCTCGAGCCTACAGCAATGGTGCAATTGGATCTCCAATGTGTTGAGCGAGCCGCGCGTAGCTAGAGGATAAAGCTCACGCTCACTCTCTTTCTCTCTCTCACACAGTAGACGGCAGCGCTAAAGTTTTGATTATGGTTAAAGTCTCCCCTTACAAAATGACCTAGGTACCTTATATACTAAGGCTACCTTAGGTTTAACCAAAAATGGGGTTGAAAGGGTCAAATGGCTTTGTATTTACAATCTGGAAGTGCCATTGCACCCCGGCTTCTGAAACTAGAATAACTACTCATTACAAATGACGTTTATAGCCATAATCCACAGCATTTCATAACTCGCAAAAGATGAGACTTAGGTACGAAACTTGAGTTATGTTGTGTTGTTGACCCAGCGGTACACACACGAGTGTTAGTAGGAATACCTACCTAAGTTCTTGTATCCCCGCCAGTGGCGCCAATGTTGCGGGAGCGAATCACACCACCCATAAAGTGCAGGCAACACAACCTAGATCAACATAATGTTAATCAAGGACACATATGAAACGATAAGCACACATAGAAATCTCTTTAGCTTGTCAGGCTGAGACCAATCTACACATATGCACTTTTATGATGCATCAATCACTAACCCTGGTAGAATGCAACCCACTCTATCCCTAAACGCTCACAACACAGTTTACACGTCCAATGAACCCGGAATCGCATCAAACTTACTAGGCACCATCCTCTCACTAGGATATACTTACCTATAAGTCTAATCTCACCATATTTGAACCCTAGTTATCTCGAATACAGTCGCGATAGACTAACAGGTCATAATCCAAAAGTGGGCGAAACTTAAGTTTATGAGTATCTATGTGTAGCTAATCTCTTTCTCATTCCATAAAGCACTTGATTATTGAAAACAGACACCGTTTGTGCTACTTACAAGCAAAACAAGCGCGAGGAAGGATCGATCGCGATCAACTCAAAATGGTGAATGCGTAGCGTGGGTGCGTAGCTCTCGGAGAGACTACCACGATGGTATGGTCGCGTCGTGAATCCGGTGAGGGAGAAGCGTGTAGCGAAGAGGATAAGACTCTCACTCTCTCTCTCTCTCTCAGACTCGTACGACACCGGGTTAATCGTCCACAACAATGTTAGTTCAAAAGTGGTTCTCAGGTGCCTGTTATACTTT
>NZ_QFRV01000238.1:0-1745 GCF_004136805.1 Enterobacter cloacae complex sp. GF14B | reverse complement strand
AATCTGTGTTAGAGAAGAATCTTCTCTTCACCCGAGTTCTACTCTTTTCCACGGGCGCACCCCTTGGCGGCCTTGCGCTCACACCAAGGTTGCTTTTTCCCACCTCACGTCGATTGGCCGGCCGCTAAGTGCACGGTCCGCTCTCAATGAGTGAAAAGAGGCACAAGGGGAGGCTGGACAAGCCCTTCTTTCCTGGGATTCCTGTCACTCTTCAAAAACACGATTAGGAATCGACACGCCCAAGCGAACTTGGGTTCGTGCGACCGCAACAAGCAAAAAAGAATTTTGTGATTCTTGTGGTTCTTTCCTTGAGTGATACAGAACACTTCCAAAGCTCTGATACCAATGTTAGGTGCAGCGGAATGAATGTTGTATTTTCTCAAGATTAGTGATCTTTATTGCTCAAGGTTCCTTTTAGTTCTTAGGGAAAGAGAGAGCTTTCCGTCTTGTGGAGTGTTGTGGTCACGAACAAAGTGAGTGGATATTGTGCGTGCAAGTGAATGAGACTGAGAGAAGGAGAGAGAAGAGATACGACACCCGAGAGGTTGTAAAACCCTCCTCCGAAGGCCCCACTCTCGTCGACGAGAGTGGTCTATTCTTTGATTGCACAAAGGTGTACAATGCGTATGCAAAGGACTATGCAACTTGGTCTATGCCGATGACGACGACGATGGCTGAAATCTGAGATCTTCTAATCGCTGAATTTCGGGACTGTTTCGGTGGCTGAAAATGACTGTTTTGGCTGCGTTTTCTTGGCTGAAAAATGAGGTTTCTTAGGGCTGAAAACTGATGGTCTTGACGGGCTGAATCTGCTACACTTTAGGTGAATGATGCCGGTCTTAATTTGCTGCTGAAATCCAAAAACGCCAGGGGCTGAAATTGGTCCTTTTGTCGCCGGGGTTCTGCAAATGCAAAAACACTAGGCTGATCTACTGTGTCGTGGTGACGTCGGGGCTGATCTGCTGTGCACAAATCGCCAAGGCTGATCTGATGCAAAAACGCTAGGCCTTCTGTGGAGAAAACGCCAGAGTAGTCGCGGGGGTTGGTCTTGCTGAGAAGTTGCCTGTTGAGCAAGGTGCTCCTGCTGCCTCTTCTGCCAGAAAGTGCTAACTTGGGTTTGCTTATATATTAACTTAGCAAAATTGCCCTACCTACTTTTGTAGGAAAGTCACTTAAAAATAATAAGTGAAAATCCCAATAAATAGGAAAATAGGCTAAATGCACTGGAAAATTCCCCTAACTGATGCTAATGGATTCTGATGGGAATTCCGATGATCATGCTGTGTGCAACCGGAGGATATGCATCTATGCTAAGTGACTGGGCATGCACGGTCTACGAATAGACTCACAAAAGTGCCAGATCACTGCTAATCTAGACTCAATTGAACTGACTGAACCCTGCTGTGGTGTAGCTTGTCCACGGACACATAGGGTTGGGATGTGTCACGTGACACACAAATCCCTTATCTCCTTCAATCCAAGAGCCACCAAGAATTTTATCTACCCAGAGTTCCTCAAGCAGATGGACTTTGAGTACGATCAGTTTGCAGGAGCCATTGAGGCCGAGTTAGCTACAGGGGATACTAGGAAAGTTGTACCACTGATTGGTGCCCTTTCTCTCACCATTCAAGGGTACCATGGAAAGGCAGGCTTTCACATTATGAAGTTAGGGCATTGCAACTCTCTTTAGGGCATGCCTTAGCACGACAATATTGTTCAGATTTGGAATAGATGCGGCACTCTGA
>NZ_QFRV01000237.1:0-1762 GCF_004136805.1 Enterobacter cloacae complex sp. GF14B | reverse complement strand
CACGCCGTCTCGGCGCTGGAGATGCCGGAGGCGCCCGTACAGCCCGGCTGGAACCATCCCGATACCCCTTACAATAAGCCTGTCTGTATTGATTGGCACAGCGCGCGTCTGAAGAACCGTCGTCGCGTGTGGATTTTTACCACCGGGGATGAAAGCCCCGAGCGCCCGCTGGCGGTGCTCCTTGACGGGCAGTTCTGGGCCGAAAGCATGCCCGTCTGGCCTGCTCTGGCGTCGCTCACCCATGAAGGCAAACTGCCGCCTGCGGTTTATGTCTTAATTGACGTCATTGACACCGCACACCGCAGCCGCGAGCTGCCGTGCAACCCTGATTTCTGGCTGGCGGTGCAGGAAGAACTTCTCCCGCAAGTGAAAAGCATGGCTCCGTTCAGCGACCGCGCCGACCATACCGTGGTGGCGGGTCAGAGCTTCGGCGGACTCTCTTCCCTCTATGCGGGCCTCAACTGGCCGCAGCGTTTTGGCTGCATCCTCAGCCAGTCCGGATCCTACTGGTGGCCGCACCGCGGCGCGCAGCAGGACGGGCTGCTCATCGAACAACTCAAAGCGGGTGAAAAAACCGCTCGCGGGCTGCGCATCGTCCTTGAGGCCGGGCGCAACGAGCCGCTTATTTTGCGCGCAAACCAGGCGATCCTCGCCGAACTACACACTCAGCAACCGGTTTTCTGGCGTCAGGTTGACGGCGGACACGATGCGCTTTGCTGGCGCGGTGGGCTGACGCAGGGGCTGATGACCCTCTGGCAGCCGCTTATTCAATAACGGAGTCTGTATGGAATTCAGCAATCCTTTCGATAATCCGCAGGGACAGTTCGCCATTTTGCAAAATGACCAGGGGCAGTACAGCCTGTGGCCGCAGCAGTGCGAGTTGCCCGCGGGCTGGCGCGTGGTCTGCGAACCGCAATCTCAGGAGGCGTGCCAGCAGTGGCTGGCGGAACAGTGGCAGACGCTTGAGCCGTTTTATTTTGCGGGGGAGAGCGCATGAACCGTCTCCCTCTTGTCGCCGCCCAGCCGGGGATTTGGATGGCAGAGCAGCTTTCCTCCCTGCCAAACGCCTGGAGCGTCGCGCACTATACCGAACTGAAAGGCGCTATCGATGCGCCATTGCTGGCAAAAGCCATCGCTGAAGGCATGATGCAGGCCGACACCCTGCGGATGCGTTTTGCCGAAGATCACGGTGAGGTGTGGCAGTGGATCGATGAGGCCATGCTCCTGCCGGAGCCGTCCATCGTGCGCGTTGACTCCCACGACGCCGCCGTGGCGCTGATGGAGGCCGATCTCAAGCAGAACCTGCGCGTCGACAGCGGTCAGCCGCTGGCGTTTCACCAGCTGATTCAAGTGGGAGAAAGCCACTGGTACTGGTATCAGCGGTATCATCATCTGGTGGTAGATGGCTTCAGTTTCCCGGCCATTACGCGTCAGATCGCCGCCATTTACGCTGCGTGGCAGAAAGGGAAACCCGCGCCCGCCTCCCCGTTTACCCCTTTCGCCGAGGTGGTGGAGGAGTACCAGCGCTATCGCGACAGTGAGGCGTATCAGCGCGACGGTGCTTTCTGGGCCGAACAGCGCCAACAGCTTCCTTCTCCGGTCTCGCTCTCTTCCGCGCCCCTGCCTGGACACGCCGCCACCACCGACATCCTGCGCCTGAAAATGGCGATGGACGGACGTGCTTTCAGCCAGCTTGCACAGATGGCAGGCCAGGCGCAGCGTACCGATCTGGCGCTTGCGCTGGTGGTGCTGTGGCTGGGCC
>NZ_QFRV01000236.1:0-1763 GCF_004136805.1 Enterobacter cloacae complex sp. GF14B | reverse complement strand
CCTAGAATGACCAGCAGATTCTGGAAGGGTCTCTTTGAGAATTTAGGTACAAGGCTAAATTTCTCTTCGACCAAACTAAAAGCTTATGTCACTGAAGTAGATCAAAGGTCTCAATGGGAGAAGTACTTACCTTTAGTGAAGTATGCTTACAATAGCACAATATATACATCCACGGGAAAAGCACCTTTTGAGGTAATTGAGGGAAGATCAAAAAGTCCCCTGCTACTTAAGGTACATGGGAAGATCTTCGCTGCAGATGAGTATAGCCGAGACCTACAAGAATCTTTCCAAAAGATTAAGGATGCTATCTCTATCTCACAGCAAAGGCAAAAGGCTACTGCTGATAAGCACAGAAGAGCCCAAGCCTTTAAAGAAAACGATTGGGTCTTGTTAAAATTTCCCAAGGCTCGATTAAGGCACACGATGGGCAAGAATCCTACGGGACACCAAAAGTACTATGCTAAGTTAGCAAAAAGGTACTATGGTCCCTTCCAGATTCTTAGGCCAATCAATGAGATGGCCTATCAACTCAAGTTGCCCAGCCATTGGCTCATACACAATGCTTTCCATGTGAGCCTACTAAAGCCTTACAAAGGAGAGCCACCTCAAGAACCAACTATTGAAGACCCACCGGAGATCGAGGACCAAGAAGAGGTGTTGCAGCCCGAGTCCATTCTCCGACATGAAGACAAGGTATTAAGAGGCGGTAAGACTATCCGACGATATCTTATTAAGTTTAAGAATTATCCTTTTGAAGATGCTAGATGGATGCAAGGCATACAATTAAAGGATAACCTAAACCTTGTCAATGCTTACAATGCTTCCCAAGAGTAAGCAAATGTACAAAATGTTAAAAATGAACAAAGTTTTTGTCTTATAAGACTCTCTTTTTCTTTATTTGTGCACAAAAATGAAGTAGTATGCATGCTTAGATCAAGTTTGCGGAGACGACGTCTCCCAAACACCAAGTAGAGCTTGTCACTCTACTATGGAAGACTGATAGGACTAATGTGCAGACATGCTTGCGGCAGCCTCAGGCTCTCAAGCGCCAAATGGACTAGTCATCCATTGTGGAATGATGTCGTAGGGTAACATAGGGATCCTCTACCCGCTAAGAAAAGGACTCATGAACATGCTTTATCTTCTCTACACCATAGTCGAGGACGACTATGATTTCAAGAGAGAGGTAATGTCATAATAATCAATATCTAATTCTCCTAAATGATTTTCTCATATTAAACTGATCATTTAATGTGGGGAAGTGCCAGGGGAGAAAAAGCTAGAATATTGGTTAAGCTAGCAGACCGGCCACAGTAGGGATCCAAAGGAGGGAAAATAGGGATCCAAAGGGGGGGCCATCTGCAAAAGAGCCATGTGCAACAATGGGCTAAAAAGACCCTAAGGTTCAGCCCATTAAGACTTCCAAAATGCTAAGGTTCCAAAATTCAAAGGTTGTGTCCAAAGGTCAACCCTAGGGAAAATTGGATGCTTTGTGTGTGCCCTAAAAGTCTTTGCACATCCCTACATGGGAGGGGGCGAGCCCTAAAGGTAGGGGATGAGAGAGAAAGCCACACACACACACACACACAGGCTCCCTTTACACAAAGGGAATGAGGGACACATGTCAGCTCCCTAGGCCAGATGCCCACAAGGTATGCCCAATTCCTATTGGAAGACCCTTGAAGTGGACCAATGAGAATTAGGCTAGAGTAAATCTAGTTTAATTAATTTAAAAACATTTAATAAAAGAAACCAATAAGAAT
>NZ_QFRV01000235.1:0-1793 GCF_004136805.1 Enterobacter cloacae complex sp. GF14B | reverse complement strand
CCGAAAGCGACACAGTCGTTTGAATCTCCTTTCTTGTGTCAACTGCGTCTAGAGATCTGCTTCTTTCGTCTTCAAGAATCTCCATGGTTGAAAACTCCTGAAACCATCTCCAACACAAAACCATGAACATACCTATTCCATTTAAAGTGAAGGAAAAAAATCTTGTCTTCTCTAAAGACTGTGTATGCAATGTCGATGAACATAGAGACGGAGTGACAAACCGTTCATCAAGCAGATGCAAACAATGCGCTGGAATCTTTTCTGTTTGATCGAAATCAATCAATTGTGGCAAATCACAATGGAAATGCCCATGCTTGGTGCTCATACAATCATGTGCTCGTTCGGAAACCGTGTGATGCCAAGGAAGAGACATGGAATGTGATTCCTTGAATGCATATTTTCAGCTTTTCATGAGAAATCCGCATACATTCGTGCTCATTCATGAGTGAAACGTGCTCAACGTACAATATGTCATGCCTAGGAAAAGGGATCACATAAGGACGCTGACTAAAATACAGGAAACGATCACGAATGAAACACTCGAACAATGCGTGCGTATCAATCATGGGAACACATAATACTTCCTGTGAGGGTTCTTTGGACCTAGGCTCGAGAGCCAAGATCGGTTCTTCCTTAAGGATCGATTCGTCCTGGTGGGGTTCTTTGGACCTCGACTCGAGAGCCAAGATCGGTTCTTCGTGATTGATCGAATCTGCAACGAGGTTAGCTTCGCTAGAAAAAGCATCAACTAACTCATCATCCTTGTGAACAATCACATCATCTTCATGCAACTCATCATGCTTGTGAGAAATCACATCTTGATCATGCAAATCATCATGCTTGTCATTGGCAATCCAAATCATCATGCTTATCTTTGTCATCCAAATCATCATGCTTGTCATTCAAACCATCATCATGCTTCACACAATCATGCAAATCCTGTGTGTCATGCTTTGGAGAAGAAGAGACTGAGAGAGTCTCCTTTCCCCAAATCTCTTGCATCTGTGCCTGAACTTGAGAATAGAGTCGCCAAAACTCTTTGTTGTGGTGGTCGCTCTTTTCTTTGAGGGCTTTGTTCTTGCGATCAAATTCTGCTTGTCTTGCTTTGTTTCTCTCGTGCTATGGCTGCCATTCTTTCTTGGTACTTACGCTCGATGGTTGCCATGTCTTCTTCGTAGGATTTTCTTTCTACTTCTCTTTCTTGGTCCAACTTCTCCATAGGAGTTAGTGCAATCTTTGTCGTAGATGGAAAAGGGGGAGGGTCGGAAAAACCTCTTGGTGGGGAAAATTCTTCTTCACCTCTCTCATGCTCATCACCTCCAAGCGAAGTATCCATTCCGCTTTGAGTGATGACCATTCTGCAATCGTGGGTTCTTGTGGGTTCTTGTGGGTTCTTAAGTTCACGAGGAACTTGGGTTCTTGGGGGTCTTGGGTTCTTGAGGTTCTTGAGGTTCTTCTTTCGCTTGCAATCTGTGTTTGAGAAGGATCTTCTCTTCACCCGAGTTTTGCTCTTGTCCGGGGGCGCACCCCTTGGCGGCCTTGCGCTCACACCAAGGTTGCTTTTTCCCACCTCACGTCGATTGGCTGGCCGCTAAGTGCATAGTGCGCTCTCAATGAGTGAAAAGAGGCACAAGGGGAGGCTGGACAAGCCCTTCTTTCCTGGGATTCCTGTCACTCTTCAAAAACACGATTAGGAATCGACACGCCCAAGCGAACTTGGGTTCGTGCGACCCCAGCAAGCAAAAAGAAATCTTGTGATTCTTGTGGTTCTTTCCTTGAGTAATACAGAACAC
>NZ_QFRV01000234.1:0-1815 GCF_004136805.1 Enterobacter cloacae complex sp. GF14B | reverse complement strand
ATCTGTTCGCCTCGGCGGTGGTGTGCGGTGCACTGACCACTGAGGCGGTGCTCGGCTCGCGTCGTCCGTTCGATGCCCGCATCCACGAGGTGCGCGGCCAGCGCGGTCAGATTGATGCCGCTGCCATGTACCGCCACGTACTTACCGATACCAGCGACATTGCCGAATCACACCATAACTGCGAGAAGGTGCAGGATCCGTATTCCCTGCGCTGCCAGCCGCAGGTGATGGGCGCATGCCTGACTCAGCTGCGCCAGGCGGCAGAAGTGCTGCTGGTGGAGGCCAATGCGGTGTCCGATAACCCGCTGGTGTTTGCCCAGGAAAACGAGGTGGTTTCTGGCGGCAACTTCCACGCCGAGCCGGTGGCGATGGCGGCAGATAATATCGCGCTGGCGATTGCCGAAATCGGGGCGCTGTCTGAGCGTCGAATCGCGCTGATGATGGATAAGCACATGTCCCAGCTGCCACCATTCCTGGTGCGTAACGGCGGCGTGAACTCGGGCTTTATGATCGCCCAGGTCACCGCCGCGGCACTGGCAAGCGAGAACAAGGCGCTGTCGCACCCGCACAGCGTGGACAGCCTGCCAACCTCAGCCAACCAGGAAGATCACGTGTCGATGGCCCCGGCTGCCGGGCGTCGTCTGTGGGAGATGGCCTCTAACACCCGCGGCGTGCTGGCGGTGGAGTGGCTGGCGGCGTGTCAGGGTATTGATTTGCGCGAAGGGCTAACATCCAGCCCGCTGCTGGAGCAGGCGCGTCATACGCTGCGCGAGCACGTTACGCACTACGATGACGACCGCTTCTTTGCGCCGGATATTGATAAGGCGATGCAGCTTCTGGAAGAAGGGCGGCTGGTGGGGTTATTGCCTTCCGTGCTGTGATTTTTACCCTCACCCTAACCCTCTCCCTGTGGGAGAGGGCCGGGGTGAGGGCATCAGCCCGCACGATTACGAATACATCGCCGTAATCGACGCGCTACCCAGCGAATGGAAATGCACGTTAAAGCCTACCATCGCGCCGCTCGCCCCTTCGTCGACCTCAATCTTGTCCACATCCAGCGCGTGCACGGTGAAGATATAGCGGTGCGTTTCCCCTTTTGGCGGCGCCGCGCCGCCGTAGCCCGCTTTGCCAAAGTCAGTGCGCGTCTGAATCGCACCGTCAGGCAGAGCAACCAGATCGGAACCGGAGCCCTGCGGTAATACGCGCGTGTCGGCGGGCAGGTTTGCCACGATCCAGTGCCACCAGCCCGACCCGGTTGGCGCATCCGGATCGTAGCAGGTCACAACAAAACTTTTGGTTCCCGCTGGCACATCGTCCCACGCCAGATGGGGAGAGATATTATCCCCCTGATAACCCATCCCGTTAAACACGTGACGTTCCGGCAGCTTTTCGCCGTCGCGCAAATCTTTACTGATGATTTTCATCCGATTTTCCTCGTTACTCACTCATTCAGAAAGTGTAACGCATGGGGTTAAATCGCGAAATGCGCTGAAGTGTTAACGGCTTCAACCACTGCCCCGGTCAGCTTGCGGAGCTGATCCGCAGAAATGCTGTACGGCGGCATGAGGTAAATCAGCTTACCGAAAGGTCGCACCCACACGCCCTGGTCAACGAAGAAGCGCTGCAACGCGGCCATGTTCACCGGATGCGTTGTCTCGATTACCCCGATGGCGCCCAGTACGCGGACGTCCGCGACGTATTCCGCCTCCGCCGCCGCGCTTAACTGCTGCTTCAGCTGCGCCTCAATCGCCGCCACCTGCGTCTGCCACGCGCCGCTCTCCAGAATGGCGAGGCTTTCGCTTGCCACGGCGCAGG
>NZ_QFRV01000233.1:0-1827 GCF_004136805.1 Enterobacter cloacae complex sp. GF14B | reverse complement strand
GCGGTGTCGTATACTTTTGCGGTCTTTTACTGCAAATATGGAGAAATTGGTTGTACAGTCAGCAAAGGGTTGCCGCTCTTTGGTCTGCCATATCTCCATAAGTTGCATTCTGTTTCTTGGACCCATAAACCTCTATAGCGTCCCTTGTTTCCCTGACAGAGCTCCCTTTGTTGTTCAGCTTCAATGCATCTGCAATGAGCTGTGGAGTGATCTGTACTTCTACTTTCTCTCCATCCATGGCTGTCAATGTGGCTTTTCCATCCTTCTGAATACATGTTGCCAACTCGTACACTCTTCTTGTATCCACACCTGATGGTCTCGAGGTGAAGAAATTGTGCAAGTCTGCCCTTTCCAGGTACCTGCTGATGTCTTCTGACCTGCTATAATCTACCAATTCCTGTTGGATCATCGGTACATCCACCGCTTGCCCTTGAGGATCTCTGAAAGTCCCCTGGTAGATCTTTATTCCCTCTTTCTCCAATACTGCTTCCTCCACCCAAGTTTTGGTTGGCTTGAGCGTTTCTGCTGGAATGTCAAAGGGTTCCACTTCAGCAAGAGCATCTTTGATTGTCGGTCTTTTTCTCTTTGTTGCTGATGACTTGGCGGAATCCATGGATCCTGTAACTCCAATTTCAGAAGTTAGCGTCTTTTTAGTACTGAAAGCCGAAATGAAGCTTTTAACTATTCAAATGACTTGAAAATTGAAACATGAGCTATTCAGGGCCTAAGGATGCAATGTAGGTGAAAAAATATGCAACTGGGCTCAAAAACATGCTTGAGACATCATACGCGTATGATGTCTTTTGTGTCAGAATGACTTCATATTGGTTGTGCTTGTAGCTGATAGTGTATACATGAGTATCATATGCTTGGATTTGAGTTTGGATCCCATTTGGTCAAGTTTTGGCCAGTTTAGTCCAGTTCAGGCTCTTGGCAAAATTTTGAAAGGGAAATGGATTTTATGATCCAAATTGGGTAAAACTTGGTGGATTACCTTCAAATGGCATGTAGAACACTTCTGTTTGGTGGTTGAAGCCCTGAGGTGCCAAAATCACATAGTGAGACATCATACGCGTATGATGTCTTTTAGTGTATTTTTGGACCAAATTTCTCTATAAGCTTGGATTTGGCTTTAGATAGGCTTATTCAGTGGATTTATCAAGTTTGGGTAGAATTTGGACTAAAAATGGCTCTGGAGACATCATACGCGTATGATGTTCTTTTCATCAATTTTTCATGGGATTGGTTCTGTGGACTCCCTATGTGCTAGTGAAGGACTGTTTATACTCAAATCTTGGTTTGGACTTGAATATGTTGGATTTGGGACAAAAATAGGCTTTGTATGAAGGATTTTCTCTTAATTGGGCTAATGGGGTGATCCACTTGACCAAATGGTTCCAAACTTCATATGTAGCATGTATTAGATATATATAATGGATGTATGATGACAAATGAGCAGTTTTGGCTCTGTAAGTGCAAATAGACATCATACGCGTATGATGTCTTTTGTGTCAAAATGGTGCTTTTTGGTTCCAGATAGCTTGTAGATGTGTTAATCAACAATCCTACAAAGTTTCAATGAGTTTGGAGTTATTTTGACAAAATTAGGACCAAAAATCAATTTTATGGCCTACTTTGCGTCTTTTTGGTTTTCCTTGGGTTTTCTAACTCCAATTCTCATGATACTTGGTTCATAGGATGTGATTAACATGTGGAATGAGGCTATGCACTCAAATGTTGAATTGGATGTGAAATTCATGCTGTGAGACATCATACGCGTATGATGTCTTTTCTTGAAATGTTGGTCTTTTTGTGCAAAGAATGCTT